>JAOZNZ010001008.1 GCA_029933535.1 bacterium
CCCTATCCGCCGGTAAGATATTCTGTAGCTGTATCCGGCGGGCTTATACCTGAACCGGTTACTATTTATTATTTATCATTTATAATTTATTATTTATTAAATAGGAGGAAATTTAATTCATAGAATTAAATTTAGTGTTTTGGGATTATTGTAAAACGCGGTAAACGCTGAATATCAAATATTTAATGTTTATTTATATGGAGTACAAATTATGATACAATTAATTGATCATGTTGTTGATAAAAAAGTGCTTGAAAGCGCTGTCAAACGGTATCGTGAAAAAGGAATTCTTCTTCCGACTTTTGCTCAACAGAAAGATCCGGCACTTATCCCAAAAAAGATTCTTGATAAATTAAAAAATATCGGTCTCTGGGATTTAGACCCTATTAACCTGTTCAGAATTACCTGGCATAATGAACCAAAAGAAAAAGGCGGGCTTTTCGGCGATGTGAACTATATTGTCCTCCCACCGGAACTTACCGGCGTTAAAGCTAAAATAGTCGCACTGGTAGGTAAATGGTTCCCAACAGGCGCTCATAAAGTAGGCGCCGCATATGGCTGTCTCGCTCCACGAATTACTACCGGACAATTCGACCCTATATATAACAAAGCCGTCTGGCCGTCAACAGGAAATTACTGTCGTGGGGGAGCGTTCGATTCATATATTATGGGCTGCACGGCTGTTGCAATTCTCCCTGAAGAAATGAGTAAAGAACGTTTCGAATGGCTGCATGATATAGGCGCTGAAGTCATTGCAACTCCGGGATGTGAATCAAATGTAAAGGAAATTTATGATAAATGCTGGGAAATTAAACGCACGAGAAAAGACTGCATTATTTTCAACCAGTTTGATGAATTCGGAAATGCGTGCTGGCATTACAAAATCACCGGTGCTGCAATTGAAGAAGTCTTTAATAAAATCAAAATCAAAAACGATAAATCAATACTCGCTGCTTATATTTCCGCTACAGGGTCTGCGGGAACTATCGCCGCGGGAGATTACCTGCGTACAAAATTCCCTCAAATTAAAGTTGTCGCTTCCGAAGCGCTTCAATGCCCTACTCTTTTGCTGAACGGTTTCGGGGGACATCGAATTGAAGGAATTGGCGACAAGCATGTCCCCG
>JAOZNZ010000349.1 GCA_029933535.1 bacterium
CCTAATTGCCTGTCTAATTCCCGGTATACTTGGAATTGCAGCACTGAAAATCTTAAATCCCGCTTCTAATAATTTAGGGATATAACGTGCATCACATGCAATTTCACCGCAAATTGAAACCGGCCGGTCATATTTTTTTGCCGCTTCATTTATAGTTTTTAATATACCCCATAAAATCGGATGATCCGGATTGTATTCATCCGCAAGCTTTTCATTTCCCCTGTCAATCGCGAATAAATATTGAACGAGGTCATTAGTTCCCACACTTGCAAAGTCAGCAACCGCAAACAATTCATCAGCGACAAAACACGCTGACGGCACTTCAAACATAGGGCCGTGTAAAATTTCTCCGCAAGATATATTTTTAACAGCTTCATTAAACATTTCTCTTAACTCAATAAACTGCTCACAAGAAACTATCATAGGATAAATTACTGCAACAGGACCGTGGACAGATGCCCGGGCAATTGCTCTTGCCTGTGTTGCAAGAAGTTCAGGCCTTAATTTTAATAATCTAGCTCCACGGCAGCCAAGTTGAGGATTTGCCTCTTTCTGAATATTCAAAAAAGGAAGTTCTTTATCTCCGCCGATATCGAGCAGTCTGAAATAAACAGTATTACCTTTCATCGCTTTAACCACTTCAGCATATTTCTGATATTGTGATTCTTCGTTCAAGGCAGCTTTTTCAGTTATAAATTCCATTTCGGTTCTGTAAAGACCAATTCCTTCCGCATTAACTTTTAGTGCTTTATGTACCTCTTTTGAACAGCTTATATTAGCTAAGATTTTAAATCCCTGAACAGGCTTATTATCAATTTCTTCTGCTATAACACGGGACGGTTTCTCGGGAATCTGAGCTTTAGTTTCTTCCGAAGGCCAAAGAATTACTTCACCTGTAAAACCATTTATTAAAACTTCCGTGCCACAATTAATTGTATTGTAAATGTCGGGAATTCCCGTTACAGCAGGAATTCCTAGCGCACGTGATATAATTGCCGCGTGAGATGTTTTACCACCCCGCTCACTGACAAAGCCAAGTGTTGTTTCGACATTAATGTTACATGTGGTCGACGGTGTTAATTCCTCAGCAACAACGATTCTGTTATGCCCGTGTTCGCAACTTCCAATCCCTTTACATTTAAAATTATCTCTTTCGTCCGCAAGTTCATTTATTAAATGGTATTTTATATCAGCGAAATCGGTTACGCGCTCCTTAATATATTTATCATCAATACTTTCGAACCGGGCAATAAATTCATCAAAGACTTTAAATACCGCGGATTCAGAGCTGCAAAGATTTTTTTCTACTGCTTCATTAAGCTTTTTGATAACCGTAGGATCTGTCAACATAAACTTCAATGCTGAAAATATTTCCGCTTCACTTTTTCCAATTTTTGAAATGACTTGTTCTTTAATACTATCAAATTTCAAAGAAACCTGCTTAATAGCGGAAGAAAGTCTTTGCTTCTCCGTTTCAATATTTTCAGATAAAATTCTCGTGCACGCCGATTGAGTGTGCCGATCGTTATCAAGAAGGCATACCGTTGCGTAAACTATACCATCGCTTATAGGAATACCTTTAAGTCTTTGTTCTTTTTTATTGTTCATTTTATATATTACAACCAATCACTTTAATTATACGCTGCTCGAAAAGGTGTTTTGCCCGAAAAGTCCCCCTTTTTTAAAGGGGGTTGGGGGATTTAATTATACTTTGTTCATAGGAAAATCCCCCTTAAGTCCCCCTTTAAAAAAGGGGGAATATTTTATCGCATTGCGACACTACCTCTTTCCGAGCAGCCTCTAAAGTCAATGACTCCGGATTAATTTTTTCAGTTCTTCTGTTGACGTTACAGGCGCTTTGCACTGATAATCTTTACATAAATAAACTGTTGTTTTTCCATCAATAATTTTTTTATTCTTAAGTAATGGTAAAAATTCATCATCACCATTTTCAGAAAAAGCAATAATTTTGTTTGGTAAAAATGTATTATAAATTACCGAAAACACTTCTTTTTTATCTTTCGCTCCTATTATAGCAATTTCCGTCGCTCCATGCAAATAAAAATCCATGGCACAAAGCATAAAACAAAAACCCCTCGGCGATTTTTTAATGTCATTCTGAAATCGGTTGAGTATCCTTTCCGCTTTTTGTTTGTACTCTTCTTTACCGGTCAATACCGATAATTTTTGAAGCGCCATAGCAGCTACCGCGTTACCTGACGGCAAAGCCTGATCATAAGACGGTCTGAATTTAACCAGAACATTTTTATGATTGTCAGAAGCGTAATTAAAGCAACTGTCATCATTATACCAAAAGTCTGATATTAATGAATCAGCGAATTTTTCAGCGTTTTTAAGCCATTTAACATTAAAATCCGCTTCGTATAAATCTATTAAGCCTTCTATAAAATACACATAATCATCTAAATATCCCGATCCGCTTCTTTTGTTTTTAGAGTAAGAGTGATAAAGCTTCCCGTCTTCTACTAAGTTAGATAAAATAAAATCCGCGGCATTTTGCGCGGCGATCAGAAAATCATTGTCTTCAAATACCGGCGCACTCTTCGCAAATGCGGAAATCATAAGACCGTTCCAAGCGGTAATAATTTTAGTGTCTTTTGCCGGATGTACACGTTTTTCACGTTCTATTCTAAGTTTCACCAGCATTTCATCGATTTTATCAGGATCAGATATTTTTTCTGACAACCTCGGTATATTTTTACCTTCAAAATTTCCTGAAGTTGTTATCCCAAATATTTTATTGAATATCTTCCCGTCTTTTTTACCAAGAATTTTTATTATCTGATCCGGTGTCCAAATATAATAAATTCCTTCTTCACCTTCACTGTCCGCGTCCTGCGAGCTATAAAATCCGCCTTTAGGAGTTGTCATTTCTCTTTTAATATAGTCAAGTGTTTCGGTTACTGTTTTTTTATATCCCGGATTATGAGTGATCTGATAAGCGTCAAGGTAAGTAATACTTAATAACGCGTTATCATAAAGCATTTTTTCAAAATGTGGGACAAGCCATTTATCATCAACTGAATATCTATGAAATCCCCCGCCTACCTTGTCATATATCCCGCCAATCGCCATTTGGTCTAGGGTTTTTGTAACCATATTCAGCAAAGATTTATCACCGGTGTTTTTGTATTGACGAAGAAGAAAACGCATCAATCCGGTGGAAGGAAATTTTGGTGCTCCGCCGAATCCGCCCCATTGAGAATCAAAAGATAATTTTAGATTATCAGCTGCTTTTTTAAAAGGCGCTTCTGTTATTGCTTCACCGGTATTTCCTTTTGCTTTTTCAACAGATTTTAATGCTGCTGTTAAAGAATCAGCACTTGATACAATATTAGCTTTGTCATTTTTCCACGCTTTAGCAATTTGAGTTAAAACTGTTTTAAAACCGGTTCGCCCATATTTATCTTCAGGCGGAAAATATGTCCCGCCATAAAATGGCTTTAATTCCGGTGTGATAAAAATCGAAAGAGGCCAGCCCCCACTGCCGGTTAACATTTGTACAGCAGTCATATAAACCTGATCAACGTCAGGTCTTTCTTCTCGATCAACTTTTATAGATATAAAATTATCATTCAAAAGTTTTGCTATTTCTTCATTTTCAAATGATTCTTCTTCCATAACATGACACCAGTGGCACGCGGAATAGCCGATAGAAAGAAAGATTGGTTTGTTTGCGCTCTTAGCAAGCGAAAAAGCTGATGTTCCAAATGGATACCAGTTTACAGGATTATGCGCGTGTTGAAGAAGGTATGGACTTGTTTCATTAATCAACGCGTTAGTATATTTAAAATTTGATTTCATTTTACCAAAAGAATAATTTGTCAGGAAAATTGTAATTAATAAAAAATTTATTATATTAAATTTCATAATAATGTTGTTAATTTACAGTTTGTGCCGATTGAAATCGACAAAATCAATTGTTAGCCAAAGTTTTACCGCAAGAGTACCATTTTTGGACTCCAAAAATGATATACATCAAAAAAAATCCCCGAAAGTTCTTGGCTTCCGGGGATATTTTTTTAAATGCTTATTCTATTATTTACTAAGTGGGCATCCACCGGAAGGAGAATCAGCCTGAACTTTCTTAGCAGCTTTACCCTTTAAATAAGGACAGTCCGCTTTAGACGTAACAACTTTTTTTGTCTTAGGACAATAATAAGCTTTCTTTGCGTCTTTAGGAATTTTACAGCAGCCCGGTGAGCCTTTTACAAGTCCACAGCTCTTACAGAGTTTTTGTCCGGGTTTACAACATTCTTCCGTACCTTTAACCTGCCCGCATTTCAGACAAAGCTTCTGAGCTTTAACATCAACTGCTTTTTCTGCTGATTGTTGAGTTACTGCCGATGCACATTCTAC
>JAOZNZ010001009.1 GCA_029933535.1 bacterium
TTTGCGAAGATATTATGGCTATCTTCACGATGTTCTTACAACAGCATATAATAAAGATTATATGTCGTATTGGACAACGCATTATGGAAATCTGCTGCCATATCAGAATTTTGGAACTCATCTGACGTATATTAATAACCGGCATAACTATTTAATGGGAGCGCTTGGCGCGCAAGTAGGTGCAGAAACACCTTTTTCGATTACAACTACAAATTGTACTGTCGATACTTCATTTAAAACTGTTGCAGGAAGCGCGTGGATAAATGTTGATAAAATAAAAATTGATGGCAAAAAACTTTCGTTTGACTGGCCTGCAATGAAAAACTGGGAAACAAAAGTTCCGCTTGTTCCGGGAACCAATCATCTTGTTTTTGTCGCGTATGATTTTCAAAATAATATAATCGCAACAGACGAAATCACAATAATTTCTCTTGCAATTGATTCGTCACCAACTATTGTTATAAATGAATTTTTGGCACTTAATAATACACAGGGAGCGGATGAGTTTGGCGAGTTTGACGATTGGGTGGAACTTTATAACTTCGGCACCAATGCAGCGGAAATTGGAGGAATGTTTTTAAGCGATGATGTTCTTTTACCTGCCAAGTGGCTTGTTCCGTCGACAAATATTTTACCTGAAAGCTTTCTTGTTTTATGGGCGGATGAAGATATAAATCAGGGACCTTATCATATGTCGTTTAAGTTGTCGGGGAGTGGTGAAACAATAAGTCTTTACAATCCGGACACTGTATTAGTGCACAGAATTTCTTTTGGAGAACAGAGTTCAGATATATCTTTCGGACTTTTTCCTGACGGAAATATTTCAACGAACTTCTTTTTATATCCATCTATCAGTACAAACAACATTTTGCCGGAACCCTGTCTATTTATCATTTATAATTTATTATTTATGATTGGTAGGAGAAAATTATTTTGAGTACAAAAAAATTTATAGCTATAAATTTAATTCTTTGAATTAAATTTTCTCAGATAAAAAATGATAAATGATAAATAATAAACAGAAACCGGTTCCGGTATCACTATTTCAAATTCGTCAACAGATAACTAGTGTCATGTCAACGCCGTAAAGTTATCAAAAAGGATGTAGCTGCCGGAGA
>JAOZNZ010000350.1 GCA_029933535.1 bacterium
TTTCATCACCGACGGCTGTACTAAGTCCTCTGTCATGCAAGACTTTTTTGAGGTTATGGAAAACTTCAGCACCCATACGAACAGCTTCTTTAAGAGAAGAAGCACCGATAGGGCGAATCATAAATTCCTGAAAAGCGATTGGAGCATCAGAATGCGAACCGCCATTAATAATGTTCATCATTGGAACAGGAAGCACTTTTGCATTCACGCCTCCGATATATTTATATAGGGGAAGTCCTGAATAATCTGCAGCTGCTTTTGCTACGGCAAGAGAAACACCAAGAATAGCATTCGCGCCAAGCTTAGATTTATTAGGTGTACCATCGAGTGCAATCATTATACCATCAATTGAGCCTTGATCACGTGCATCACAGCCAACAACAGCTTCAGCAATAACAGTATTTACATTTTCAACAGCTTTTTGAACTCCTTTACCAAGATAACGGTTTTTATCTCCATCGCGTAGTTCAACAGCTTCGTTTTCACCTGTTGACGCTCCGGACGGAACAGCGGATCTACCTTTTGCACCGCTTTGCAGAAGTACATCGACTTCAACAGTAGGGTTACCTCTTGAGTCAAGGATTTCTCTTGCAGTAATTTCACAAATAAGTGGCATAATAATACTCCTAAATAATCGTTTTAGTTTATATAAATTAAATATTTCTAATTACGTTGCGCCGCCCATTCCTTTCATCAATGAGAGGAGAGGTAAGAACATAGCGATAACAATAGTACCAACAATAAGGGCCAGGAAAACAATCAGCAAAGGCTCAAGCAAGGAAGTTAAACCGTCAACAGCAGTATCGACATCATCATCATAAGTATCAGCAACACGGATCATCATTTCAGATAGAGTACCTGTTTCTTCACCAACGTCAATCATACCTACAACCATAGGGTCGAAGATTCCGCTTTCGCGAAGCGGTGCAACAATAGATTCTCCTTCTTTAATCGAAGCATGAACATTGTCAATAGCTTTAGCTACTACAGCATTACCAACAGCGTCACCAACAATATCCAAGGCCTGTAGGATTGGAACGCCTGACGCGATTAAAGTACCAAGTGTTCTTGTAAATCGAGCTACGATAACTTTTTTCACTAATTCTCCAAAGATTGGAGCATTAATTTTAAAAGAGTCAATGGTATATTTACCACCTTTAGTTTTAAGGAGGAATTTGATACCTGCAATTGCTCCAATAATAACACCGACACCAACGATTGTAATGATAGGATTCTCGAACATTACAAATCCTTTCATTGCGTTTGAAATATCAATAAGAGTTTGAGTGATAACCGGAAGTTCTTTCCCCTGTTGAGAAAACATACTTTGGAATCTCGGAACTACAAATGTTAAAAGGAAAACAACAACGATACCGGCAATACTTAATACAACCGCCGGATAAGTCATTGCAGATTTAACTTTTTTCTTGAGCTTTTCCGATTTCTCAGAAAAATCAGCAAGACGATTTAAAATCGTTTCCAAAACACCACCCGCTTCACCGGCTCGTACCATATTGACAAAGAGGCCGTCGAAAACGTTCGGATATTTCGAAAGGGAATCCGAGAACGTTTTACCACCTTCAACACTCGAAGCGACATCCCGGAGAACTATTTTCAACTGGCTGCCGTCGGACTGTTGATCCTGAAGGATTCTAATACTTCTGACAAGCGGCAGACCTGCATCAAGCAGAGTTGCCAACTGTCTGGTAAAGAGGGTTATATCGGCTGGTTTTGCCTTTTTGGGGCCGCCGATAGTGATACTTTTTTTTGATTTTTTTGTTGCAGGTTTTTTACTCATTCACTTATCCTTGATTTAAGCATTAACGGTGTTACGTGTTATTTCATCAATTGTAGTAATACCGCGTCCTATTTTTAAAAGTCCATCTTCACGGAGAACACGCATGCCTTGCTCGCGAGCTTTTTCGCCAAGTGCAACAGCTGGTGCTCTATCATTAATAAGTTCACGAATCGGGTCAGTTACACGCATCATTTCAAAAATTCCTGTTCTGCCGCGATAGCCACTATTATGACAATGCGGGCATCCTTTACCGCGATAGTATTTCATACCTTCAGTTTTTTCTTTTGGCATCGCCAATCGCATGAAATCCTCTTCGGTTGGTTGATATTCTTCTTTACAGTGTTCACAAATTTTACGAACCAGTCTTTGAGCAACGATAACTTCAATAGTTGAACTGATAAGGAAAGGTTCAGTTCCCATATCAATTAAACGAGTAACAGTTGTCGGTGCGTCATTTGTATGAAGAGTCGATAGCACCATGTGCCCTGTCAGAGATGCCTGAATAGCGATCTGAGTCGTCTCAAGATCTCGGATTTCTCCAACCATGATTCTGTCAGGATCCTGTCGTAAGATAGCACGAAGCGATCTTGCGTACGTTAATCCCACGGCTTCATTAATAGGAACCTGAACGATACCTTCTACATCATATTCAACCGGGTCTTCTGTTGTGATACATTTTGAATCAATAGTATTAAGAGCGGCAAGACAGGCATATAGAGTAGTAGTTTTTCCACAACCGGTAGGCCCGGTTACAAGGATAATACCATTAGGTCTCAAAATAACTTCACTAAGCTGATCTTCAATATCTTTTTCAAAACCAAGCGAAGCAAGTTCAAGTTTTACACTTTCACGGTCGAGAATACGTACAACAACACTCTCTCCAAAAACAGTAGGAAGTGTTGAAACACGAAGGTCAATAACCCTTCCGGCAATTCGTGTGCTTATACGTCCATCCTGAGGAAGTCTTCTTTCAGCAATTTTAAGACCGGCCATAACTTTAATACGAGAGGTGAGCGCCGGTGCAAGATGTTTTGGCGGAGGAACGAGTTCATAAAGCGAACCATCCACGCGATATCTGATTTTGAACACATCTTCAAACGGTTCGAAATGGATATCGCTGGCTCCATCTTTAACAGCCTGTACAAGAACAAGTTCAAGCAATTTCACAACGGGACCTGTTGCAGAAGCTGCAGAGTCTTCTTCGTCGCCGATATCTTCAGGTTTAACCTGTTCGAGATCACCGATCAGTTCAGCAATTGATTCAGTTTTTTTTCTATAGTAATCTTCGAGGATTTTTTCAATTTGCTCGTCCGTTGTCAGAGCGCCTGTAACATCAACATTAAGAGTATATCGAAGGTCATCAATTGCGGATAAGTTTTCGAGATCTGCAACGGCAACACAAACAGAACCATCAGCCTTTTTATCAAAGGGTACCATTCTATGCAGTTCAGCAGAAGAAGGAGTAATTATATCTAATATTTCCTCATCTATCTTCTTAAAATCCAATGTAACCATCGGCATTCCAAACGCGTTGGCTATTGCCTCGTGAATAACGTCAAGTTTTACAAAATCCATATCAGTCAGAACAGTTTCGAGAGGATTCCCTGTACGTTCGGTTTCTTCAAGTGCCTGACTTAATTGTTCATTAGTGACGACTTTTTGGTCAATCAACGCTTGTCCCAATGTTTCGGTATCAAATGCCATATCAATATATTTATACAGTTGTTATAGACGATAGTTTATCCAGCATCGGTCACGGTAACACGTAATATTTCTTCAAGAGTAGTAATTCCAAGTTCAGCTTTTCTCAGTCCATCTTCACGCAAGGTTTTCATTCCTATTTTTCTTGCGGAGTCTCTAATTTCGTTAGACGAAACGGATTGATAAATTAAATGACGAATTTCGTCACTAATAGCCATAATTTCGAAAATTCCTTTTCTGCCTTTATAACCTTTGCCGCCGCAATTGTCACATCCTGCCCCATGAGTCCATTTATGACTATCAATATAATCTTGTTCAAGACCAAGAGCATGAATTGTTCTTTCACTCGGAACATATTCAGTTTTACATTCAGAGCATACAGTACGAACTAACCGCTGTCCCATAACACCAATAATAGAAGTAGCAACAAGGAAAGGTTTTACGCCCATATCAACAAGACGCGTTACAGCACTTGGAGCATCATTTGTGTGAAGAGTTGAAAACACAAGGTGGCCTGTAAGAGATGCCTGAGTAGCAATCTCAGCGGTGATCTGGTCTCGAATTTCTCCAACCATGATAATATTCGGTGCCTGACGCAATATAGCTCTTAATGCTTCAGGAAAGCCGAAATGAATTTCATTATTAACCTGAACCTGATTAACGCCCGGCAGCATGTATTCCACAGGTTCTTCTACAGTAACAAGTTTAACATCAGGTTTATTCAAAAAATTGAGACAGCCGTACAGTGTTGTGGTTTTACCACTTCCTGTCGGACCTGTAACCAATAAAACACCATTAGGCAAGTCGATTAAACGTCTGAATATCATTTCATCTTCTTTTAAGAAACCAAGTTCTTCAAGTCCAAGCATAAGAGAAGA
>JAOZNZ010001010.1 GCA_029933535.1 bacterium
CTGCAGATAAACTTGATGCTCTTATTAAAGGAGTTCTCGAAATAGGTCCGATGGCAACTTTTAAAGAAGCATGCGAAGAAAACAAGCCTGTTGAAGAACCATTTTTCGTTGAAGACAGATTTGCCTGGCACAGAACTTATGCGAATGCCTGGGCAAACACTCCGGAAGCAAAAACATGGGATCCGATTCTTTGCGATATGCGCCGCGAATATAAAGAAAAATATCAGCCGATAGTTGAAGCTGAAGAAAATAAAGATAAATACAAAGAAATTGTAAGTAAGTTTTGGTATCACATGACTAATTCGGCAAATTCTGACGGCAGATGGCCGCCTCCGCCAAGAGTTACCTGCGAATTTAATCGAAATTGGTGCCTGAATGAAATAGCAGCAACAAAAAAAGTTCTTGTAGAACTTTCTGAAGTAACAAAAGGAATTCCGCTTCCTGAAAAAGAAGAAATGGTTGTTCCGGCGCCTGATGATTATCGCTACGGATTTAATTTTACTGATAAAGACCCGGAAATAGTTGAAAAACTCGGGAATTATGAGTTGCAGCATTGCATTTATTATGCCCACAAAATGGTTGACAGTTGTGAAGAAATAAAACGTGAAGAAGGAAAAATTCTGCTCAAAAGAGTTTTCGATGAACTTGATAAACGTGGAATGAAAGGAATTCGACCAGATAGCATTTCATAATTTATTCCCCCTTTCAAGGGGGTGCCCTTTAGGGTGGGGGATGTTAATATTGGATTTAACGATTTTAAACGATCTATTAATCTGAATTAAAGTATGACCATGAGTATCTTTGAAGCTATAATGTTAATCTGTTTCGGTATTAGTTGGCCGATATCAATTGCTAAATCCCTGCGCACAAAAATAGTTACAGGTAAGAGTCCATTATTTATGATAGTTTTAATTATCGGATATACAAGCGGGCTTATTCATAAATTTTTATATTCATTTGACTGGATTACCTTCCTGTACATTCTCAATTTGATCATGGTTTCAATTGATCTCACACTCTATTATATATATAAGAAAAACAATCCAATAATCCATTAATCCATTAATCCATAAGACACGCTAAAGCGTGGACTCCAACAATATGACTT
>JAOZNZ010000351.1 GCA_029933535.1 bacterium
CATCAAAAGTAAAAATTCCACTTTCACTTACAAGCAACGAATTTTCAGGCGCTAATTGTGCCAACCGATCTGTAGTTTTTAAATCTACATCGAAAGTATTAAGATTTCTGTTGTTGATGCCAATCATTCGTGCTCCACAGTTGATTGCCATTTCCATTTCCATTTCGTTATGCGTTTCTACAAGAATATCTAATCCGAGTCCACGTGCCTGAAGATAAAGTTCATTAAGTTGATTCTGCTCAAGCATCGCGGCGATTAAAAGCATCGCATCGGCACCTGTACAATAAGTCTCTTCCACCTGAATCGGGCTGATAATAAAATCTTTTCTTAAAACCGGAAGTATGCAAGATGAACGGGCGAGATGAATGTTCTTTTTGTCACCGGAGAAATATTTTTGATCAGTTAAAACAGAAAGACAATCAGCACCTCCCTTTTCATAATCAGCCGCAAGTTTCTCGGGATTAAAATCTTCCCGAATTATTCCCCTTGAAGGAGACGCTTTTTTTATTTCAGCAATGAGACCGATAGGCTTACAGTTTGTCAGGGCGCTAATAAATCTTCTTGGGATATCAGTTCTTTCCGCAGAAATACCTTTGCGCTTGAGCGTGGCTATTTCATCAAGCTTCGTTTCGGAAATCGTTTTAAGTATATTATTCATGAATTTATAATTTTTGTCGAAGTTGAGCTGTATCTGTAAGCACAGGTTGCCAAAAAAACAACCGAAACGCTGTAAATATCTGCTCTAACTTATCCGCCAGTGCGTGTTTATCCCTGAGTTGAGCTGCATTTGTAAAATGTCTGATCCAACTCATATTACATTATATTATATGCAAAATATGAATAAATAGCAAGGAAAAAATATTCCAAATCCGGCGCATAAACCGAAAAAATGTGAATTATGATTGAAAAACCAACACTCCATAACTCCGTCACTCCATAACTCCAATTCTTTCACTCAATGAAAATAAAACCTTCTTTTGATATAATAATATAAAATATGATAAAAGCTGTCAAAAAATTATTCAATATCGCTAAATCAGAACAAGCTGTTCTTTTTTCTGTCATGTCAACAGGTTGGTCATTCATCGCCGGACCGGTTACTATTGCAATTGTTGGCGCACGCTTCACCCCTGAACTTCAAGGATATTACATAACTTTTATCAGTGTTCTTGGTTATTCTGCTTATCTGCAAATGGGACTAGGAAGAGTTATTATTCAGTTTGTAAGTCACGAATGGGCAAAATTGGACTTTGATGGCGAGGGGTGTGTTACCGGTGATGAAGCTGCAAAATCACGGCTCGCAAATCTTGCAAAGTTTGCAATTAAATGGTATCTTGCTGCGGGATTAATATCGATAATTGTTTTATTAACTGTTGGAACATTATTTTTCGCAAAATCAAAAGACGCGCTCGAAACATCTATTTGGATGATGCCTTGGATTTCTATGGGAATATTGTGCGGATTACAGTTAATGATAACCCCGTTCTTTTATTTATTGGAAGGCTGTAATCAGGTTAAACAGGTATATAAATTCCGGTTTTTCCAGGCAGTCGTGGGCCATTTATCAATCTGGATAGCTATTTATGCCGGTGCTAATCTATGGACATATTCAATTTATTTCGTTGTCTGGATGTTAATGGCAATATTATTTCTCAAAATCAAGTATTGGAATTTTATAAAATCAATTTTCATTACTCGGGCTGCAAAAGAAAAATTAAGTTGGACAAAAGAATTAATGCCTTTGCAAATCAAACTCGTTGCTCTTTCTTTATGTACTTATGTTATGTTTCAGTTTTATATTCAAGGTGCCATGTTCGCTCGCGGGCCTTTGCGAGCTTGTCAGATTGGAACTACAATCACTTTTATTATGATGATTGGAACGGTTATGGGGGCATTTATAGGACCTAAAATGCCTTATTTCGGCATTTTGATTGTCGGGAAAAAATATAAAGAACTTGATAATCTATTTATAAAATTATTTCTTACGGCAGCTTCGATAATGATTTTCGGTGGTGTGGTTTTATGGATTGGTGTTCTTTTGTTAAATACGATGCCTTTTCATCTTGCAAAATATTATGCAGGGAGATTACTTGAGCCGACACCAACAGCGGTTTTTATTATTGCTTATATAATATGGATACTTTCTTCATCTTCCGGCTTGTATTTGATAGCACACAAAAAAATGCCTCAAATATGGATCGCTGTCATTACAACAATGCTGTCGGTTGGAACAATGCTGCTTTTTGGCAACCGTTACGGTATTACAGGCTCAGGAATAATCCTTATTGCAGTTCAGATTATAATGTTGCCTGTAATGTTATTTGCTGTGTTTTACTATAGAAAAAAATGGCATAGCCAATAGTGTAAATCCTTGAATTAACTATATTTTAATACACCAAATGTATGATAAAAAACATAATATCTTAATAATCACTCTTGGCACGCGGAAACAAATGGGTAGCAGCCGACTTCGTGTGTATGATTTTTTAAGTTATATTAAGCAGCATGATTTATGCCGTGATTTTAAAATAAAAATCATTACTAAACCAATTCTTCTCAGAATTAATTTCTTTACTACATTTAAACATGGTATTGCCTTAACATTATTTTATATAAAATTAATATGGTCACTCAGAAAAAATTGGTATGTTATTGAGTGTTTACAATGCTTTTTTCCCAGCTGGCTTGCCGGATATATTTCCCGAAAAAACTGCTTAATATTGGATTTCACTGATTTAGGCGGATTTGATGTTGAATTCGTTAAAAAAAACTGTAATATAAGGGGAATCTTAGGATGGTTATATCTAAAAAAAAGAACAGCCGAAAGAAAAAATATGTTGGCAACTTGTAATTATGCTTCACTTATCTTATCAAATACAGGAAACACACTTCCGCCATTTTTACTCCCTTATAAAAATAAGTTCAGAACTTTAACTGACCCTGTTGATGTTGATGCTTTTATACCCGAAATAGATGAAAAACCATTGGTAATAGGATGGACAGGTAGCCAGGGTACTGCTTATCTTGTTAATTCAATCAAAAATGTTCTGCTTGATATAAAAAATAAATACAGCGATAAAATCGAAATACGGCTGTTCGGAAGCAATGATGAAACACCGTTCGATCCAGAAATTCGTGGAATAGCTACAATTGTAAAATGGTCGTTGGAAAATTCAATAGATGAAACACGTAAAATCAGAATCGGTCTTGCACCTGCTTTCGATGATGTTTTAGCCAGATATAAGCAGCCTCTTAAAATCCTGCAATATATGTCAGTTGGTGCTCCGGTAATTGCTGCTCCAATTGGGATGGTTCCATATTTAATTTCTGAGAGTGAAACAGGTTTTTTTGCTGAAACTAATAAAGAATGGATGGAATATATTTGCTCGCTTATCGAAAATACAAGCTTGCGTGAACGGATGTCTAATGCTGCAAGAAAATGTGCGGTGGAAAAATTCAGCTATGAAGCCTATACGGAAAACTGGTATTCTTTTTTACAGGAAGCCGGTAATTTGTCAAGTTCGAAAAGTTAGTAAAATAATGTGGCCGCCGGAGAGCGAAGCGAGCAGGTGGAAATCCCCTCTAGGGGTACCCATTAGGGCGGGGTGTGTTATTAGCCGGTCTTAGCACGGCTGTTATTTTCTTCCACAAGCTCATTCCGTTAGCTTGCAGTTACTTTCTATTGTCAATGCCAAACCTTCTTCCAAATCTATTTTCGGTTCCCAGCCCAGTGCTTTTAATGCTGATGTGTCAATGTTAAGCTCTTTGAGATCGTTTTCACGGTAGGGGACAGCGCCAAAGCGCAAATCGGTAGATGTATTTCCTGATAACCGTTTAATCATTTCCACAATGTTTTTTATTGTTTCTTTGCGCATTCCACAAACTTCATATTCATAAAAACCATTTTTTAATGAACGTGAATGAACAAGTAATTTCATAAAAGCATTTACAACGTCATCAATATAAATGAAAGCACGCTTTTGTTCTCCCTTTGTAAAATCAATATATTCAACATTTGAAAATAATTTATCAATTACAAATGTAACAAACTTGGTTGTGTCATCATAAGGACCGTAAAACTGGTCTAGGGAAACGTTAATACATTTTTTGTTGTCGGCATTCCGTTCAAGCCATTCTTTAAACTGCTTTTTAGCTAAAGCATAGTCATTAACACTTCGATCAAAAATAGTGTCTGTATTTATAAATGTTGCCGCCTGATTGTTTTTTAATGACAACTCAAGTAACTGCAATGGGAAAATAAAATTGGATGATACAATTTTTAATCTGTCTTTGTCTTTTCGACCGTAATTTGTAGCGCAGTGAATTATTGTATC
>JAOZNZ010001011.1 GCA_029933535.1 bacterium
GAACAACTTTAGAATCGGGAGAAAAAGTGGAAAGTTTTCCTGTTATTCTATCATCGAATCTTGCACCTATAGCGATAATCAAATCACATTTTTGAATAGCATAATTAGCATATCTGGTTCCATGCATACCGAGCATTTTCAAACTTTCGGGTTCTTTTTCAGGAAAAACTCCGATACCCATTAAAGTAGTAGTAATCGGTATGCCGGTTTTTTTAATAAATTCAAAAACCTCTTTATGAGCGCCGCTTGTAATAGCGCCGCCGCCAACATAAGCGACTGGTCTTTTGGCATTTTTTATTGCTTCCGCAGCTTTCTTTATCTGCTTAATATTACCTTTATAATTCGGCTTGTAGGTTTCCATTTTCAGAGTATCAGGATATGGCGCAGAAGTTTTTTGAGTTTGAACATCCTTTGGAACATCAATCAAAACCGGTCCCGGTCTACCTGCAGTCGCGATATAGAAAGCTTCTTTAATAATTTCCGGAAGTTTATTAATATCTTTAACGAGATAATTATGTTTTGTAACAGGACGTGTAATTCCTGTAACATCAGCTTCCTGAAAAGCATCGTTTCCAATGAAATGACTTGGTACCTGACCTGTAAACATAACCATAGGAATTGAATCCAAATATGCTGTTGCTAATCCGGTAATAGTGTTTGTCGCACCCGGACCGCTTGTGGCGATCACGACTCCGGGTTTTCCTGTTGCACGCGCATAACCGTCTGCCATGTGGGTCATTCCCTGTTCATGCCTGGACAAAAGAAGTTTAATTCCCGCATCGTAAAGTTTGTCGAAAATATCCAGTACCGCGCCTCCGGGATAACCGAAAATGATATCAACGTTTTCTTTTTTTAACGCTTCAGCTATTATTTCTGCGCCGGTTCTTGTCATTTTAATCTCCTTACATTAAAGTATTAGTTAGTTAGTGCCTGACCGAAAACCACGAAATTCGCATAGAAGTGCCAGAAAATTAATTTTGTAGCGGCACCTCTTTTAGCTCCATAACACTTTGAATTCAGCTTACATACCACAGGTATGAAATCAAAATCCAAAGCACTCTGCCATCTAAAATAGACGCCGTGCGAAAAACCGGAGTTTTCGGTCA
>JAOZNZ010001012.1 GCA_029933535.1 bacterium
TAAAAGCTACTGAGTTTTATGAAAACCATCAAAAAGATTTAGGGAAACATTTTGTCGCAGATCATCGCAAGGCTTTCAACGGGTTGTGTATGCTTGTTGTCGGGTCTGTGAAAAAAGGAACCGGGGCAGTGAATATTCTGGCGACGGCAAATGGACTGTGCCAGGCGGAAACAGAAGTACTTTGCGGGTCTGATAGTTCTTGATAAATTTATCCTTGGCATTGCTCATATGAGAATAACCAAGAAACCAGTTCGTTCCTATAATTAACCGTGATATTTCTATCCCGCCGACCATAGTTTGTGGAAAGTCATTCATAATTAATCATATCAAATCTTTCCATGCGCAAGTTTATTTGAGGTCAGGTACGCATAACTCTTTTCTACCGCCTCCATCATATCGGTGTCACACCTGTCCAACTCAACAATCATCCACTCAACAGTTGTTTTACCCGCTTCAATAATACTATTGAAATCCATGATACCGTCTCCAACAGCTGTCATTGATTCATCTTGTTTGCATGGGCCGTCTTTAATGTGAAGAAGAGGAATCCTTTTGCCGAGTTCTCCAATCACGACTGCCGGATTCAGCCCTGCGGTCTTTACCCAGTATGTATCCAGTTCGAAGAGTACTTCCGGTTCCAGATAGTCCAGCATTATTTTGTAAACAGGACGATTATTTACGGAGAGAAATTCCCACCAATGATTGTGGTATGCGAGTGACATACCATTCTCAATAGCCACTGCGTTAGCCTCATTAAATTTTTCACAACTTTTTTTGATCAGGTCTGTAGTCAGATAATTTTCGGGACCAAGGCCGGAAACAATACATTTCGAACCCAAGGTGTGCATCACATCTAATGTTTGCTGCTTTGATTCTCCAATAGGCATACCTGTATGAACACTGGGTATTTCCAACTCAAGCTCTTTAAATAGTTTTGACGCTTTTTCCAGGGTCGTTCCCGGAAATCCTGCCGGTTCTACACCGATGTAACCCATAGCCGCAATTTTTCGTACGCCGGCTTCGAAATCGTTGTTCAGTTCTTCACGTATTGAATAAAGTTGAAGTGCAATTGGTGCTGTCATAATTCCTCCTTTTTAAATT
>JAOZNZ010000352.1 GCA_029933535.1 bacterium
AGCCGCAAAGCGGCGTAAGCAATTAGCCTCGCATTTAAATGCGAGGAATACGATTGATAAACGTATTACGTCCGAAAAGGACGGTACATTTTTTGCGACAAACGACATATAATAATGATTGGAATCAACATTTTTGGTTGGTTGTGCCGCCCTTTTCGGGCGGAATTATGTGATTCGCATTTCCTGTGGTTAAAACCACAGGCTAATAACTCTTGTCCTTATCGGACATTCGAGGCAAAATAACCTTTTCGAGCAACCCCTAATACAGCCTGCTCGAAAAAGGTCTTTCAACATAAATTGTCGATTGTTATGAACGTAAAGAGTTGCTTCGTTACCGGCATTACCATGCTTCGCGTGTTATTCCATGGCGTGGAGCGCTAACGTGAACACTGAAGTAAGCCGCGCTTCCCAGCGCGAGCACCAAATAACTATTAACTATTAACTAATAACTATTAACCATTAACCATTAACCATTAACCATTAACTATTAACTATTAACTATTAACTATTAACTATTAACTATTAACTATTAACTTCTTTACATAAAAGCGCTGTTTTGATATAATGCATATTCAATAATAAAATAGGATGACATAATTGTTTAGTCGTCCATTAATTAATTTGCCTTTTGCCGGGCTGATCGCTATGAACGTTTTGCGCGGCTTAAGGTGTAGCGGCTGCCTTATTGAAGGCGGCGTGTAAAAAGGGAGTGAAAATGAGTAACAGTACAGAAATGAAAAAAGAAGTGATTGAAATTTACAAAATGCATGATAAAGACACTGGTTCTACTGAAGTTCAAGTGGCTATTATGACTGCAAGAATAACTCACTTGACTGAACACCTTCGCGAGCATAAGAAAGATCATAATTCGCGTCGCGGATTATTGAAATTGGTTGCACAGCGAAGAAAACTGCTCGATTATTTGAAGAGCAAATCAGTCAGCAGATACAAGAAACTTATCGAAGCGCTAAAATTGCGCAAATAAAAAACAAAGCGGGCCGCGGGACTTTCCCGCGGTTGCGCCGTATACGAGCATGGTATGCCGAGTAAAAAAATATTGTTTAAGACATTGTGTCCTAACCCGTCCTTATTCTTTTCTTTAATTTTTTATATGTTATTTTGTTTCGGCATTTATACCTCTTGCGATTGATTTTTTTAGAAAACTGAAGAAATCAATCGTGTGAGGTATGTATTCAATAATTCGGCATCAATTGATCGTGTGCGGCGTTTCCGTAATAAACTCAAAACACAGGAGTCAAAATGACACCAATAAAAGTGGAAACGTCATTCCTGGGACAAACATTATCGTTTGAAACAGGTAAAATCGCGCGACAAGCGCACGGAGCAGTTATGCTTCAACTCGGGGACCTCGTAATCCTCGCAACAGCAGTATCACCGGAAGAGCGTCGTGAAGGTCTCGACTTCTTCCCTTTAACAGTAGATTATCGCGAACGTTTTACTGCAGTCGGGAAATTCCCCGGCGGTTATATCAAACGTGAAAGCCGCCCTACCGAAAAAGAAATTTTAACTATGAGATGTGTTGACCGACCAATGCGTCCTCTTTTTCCTAAAGGCTATCTGAATGAAGTTCAAATTATGCTTCAGGTTTTATCGGCGGATTCTAATCATGATCCTGACACACACGCAATGTGTGCTGCTTCAGCCGCAGTTTGTCTTTCCGGTGTACCATTCGCCGGTCCGATGGGTGCAGTTCGTGTAGCAAAGATTAATGGAGAATTTAAAATTGATCCGACAAATTCTGAACGCGAAGACGCTTCTCTCGAATTTGTTATCGCCGGGACACGGGAAAAAGTTGTAATGATCGAAGGTGAAGCTGATCAGGCATCGGAAGCAGAAGTTCATGAAGCAATTTGTCTCGCGCATAAAGCTTTACAGCCGCAGATCGATTTGCAGTTGGAATTGATTGAAAAAGCAGGAATCGTTCCGCGTGAATATACTCCGGTTCTTCCGAGCGACAAAATCAAAGCTGTTTGCGCTGAATTGAAAGGCAAAATTGCTGAGACTTTAAATGTACCCGGAAAACATGACAGAAATAGTACTCTTCGGGAAATTAAAAGTAATTTAATGACCGAGCTGAAAGAAAATGAAAAGTACGCTGATGAAGATCCCGCAACCTTTCCAATCGCTTACGATGAACTCATCGGCGAATGTATGCGTGAAAAAATCCTGAAAGATAAAAAACGCGTTGACGGGCGTGGTCTTGAAGATGTAAGACCAATCTTCTGCGAAGTCGGCTTTTTGCCGAGAACGCATGGCTCTGCTCTCTTTACAAGAGGAGAAACTCAGTCTATCGCCGTTACTACTCTCGGAACAAGTGATGACGAACAAAGAATCGAACAGCTTTCAGGGGATGATAAAAAACGCTTTATGCTGCATTATACTTTCCCGCCATATTCGGTTGGAGAAGCAAGAATGATCCGCGGACCCGGCCGGCGTGAAATCGGACATGGTAACCTGGCAGAGCGAAGTCTTAAAGGTATGATACCAAAAGACTATAAATATACAATTCGTATAACAAGTGATATTACAGAATCTAACGGTTCTTCATCGATGGCCTCAATTTGTGGCGGATGTCTTTCTCTTATGGATGCCGGAGTTCCTATCGCGGCACCTGTTGCGGGAATTTCTATCGGTTTGATTGAAGACGGTGATAATAGAGTTCTTTTGACTGATATTGTCGGCGATGAAGATCATCACGGCGATATGGATTTTAAAGTCGGCGGAACAGAAAAAGGAATTACAGGCGTTCAGGTTGACCTCAAAATTCATGGCCTCGAACCGGAATACATAGGTGAAATTCTTGAAAGATCAAGACAGGCAAGAATGGAAATTCTCGGCGTTATGAAAGAGACACTCGCCGCACCGCGTGAACAAATATCGAAATACGCACCTGCAATCCTTGCTACAAAAGTTCCTGTCGATAAAATCGGAACTATAATCGGACCGAGCGGTAAAAATATCCGCAAAATCCAGGAAGAAACCAATACTCATATTTCTATCGATGATGACGGCACTGTACAAATCGCCGCTGAAACTCTCGAAGCTGCTGAAGCAGGTAGAGCTATGGTTGACGGTATGATCGCCGAAGCGGAACTTGGTAAGATTTATGAGGGACCTGTTGTTCGCCTTATGAATTTCGGTGCCTTCGTGAAAATCCTCCCTGAAATTGATGGTATGGTTCATATCAGCCAAATATCAGAAGAAAGAATTGAAAAAATCGAAGACGCACTCAATATAGGTGATATGGTTAAAGTTCGCGTGATGGAAGTCGATGACAGAGGCAGAGTAAATCTCACTATGAGAAACCTCGATAAACCTTTCAATCCGGACGATGTTCCTAAAAGACGTCCGGCACCAGGAAGAGATAACAGACATTCGGGCGACCGTAACAGAAGTCGTCGTTAAGGTGATTTGTACCAAAATCCCTCTTCGGGGGGGATTTTGGGAAATCATTTATATTTTATCCCGCCGACCTTGTGTCGGTGGTTTGGAAAATTGGATTAAAAGCAATGCTTTTGCCAATCTTTACCCGCGAACCGGCAAGTCCCCCTTTTTTAAAGGGGGATTCAGGGGGATTTTAATTTCGTCGCGGGAAAAACTAAGCTACATTAAATTGTTCGGCATTCACAATGAATTTCTTGCAATTTTTATGCCCACCGACGCAAGGTTGGTGGGATATTAATGCTTTTAGAGCATGCCTTTCTAAATTTGGTGATTTAAACCGCCGAATTTGGATTTTTGAATGTTACACACTAATTTAACGTCAAAGAAAACAAATGGAATTACAAATAAAATTTCTTGAAAATGGTAAAGATCTACCGGTTCCGCATTATCAAACCGCTGATGCAAGCGGAATGGATCTCTATGCCGCTGTAATGGAATCGGTTTCGCTCGAACATGGAGAAATCGCCTGCATACCAACAGGTATCGCTATGGCGATTGAACCCGGATACGAAGCACAAGTCAGACCAAGAAGCGGTTTGGCAATAAAATTTGGAATCAGCATTGTAAATTCGCCCGGTACTATTGATGCGGATTACAGAGGAGAAGTTGGTATTATTCTTATAAACCTCGGCGAAAAGCCTTTTGTAGTTGAACGCGGAATGAGAATTGCCCAACTTGTAATTCAGCCGGTTTGCAAAGCAAATGTTGCTGTAAAAGATGAACTGAGCGAAACCGTTCGCGGCGCAGGCGGATTTGGTCATACCGGACATTAGGAATAATGGAATAATGGAATAATGGATTGATGGATTGATGGATTGATGGATTGATGGATTGATGGA
>JAOZNZ010000353.1 GCA_029933535.1 bacterium
TCGCCTGCAGAATTCGTTGCCGAATTATCTTTGCCAAAACAGATTATTGTTGAATTGCTTGTTATGTCTAATGTTTGATTAACTTTAAAAGTCGAACCGCCTGATATTTCTACTTTACTGTCATTAAAGATTGTAAAATTATTCACGACATTAAAAAGAGAATTTTCACCAATAGAAATTTTCCCGCCGGATTGCAATATTATGTTTTCATAACTTGATGTTGAATTATCAGAAAACTCAAAATCACTTCCAAAAATTATGACATTATTGCTTTGCACATCAATAAAAGCCATTGTGCCCGTTTCTCCGGGATATCCGCCGCTTCCGCCCGAGCCGCCTGAAACAGCAGAATTCGGCACACCTGAAAATGTGCTTTCAAAATAATAAACTGCAACGCGACCACCGCCACCGCCACCGGCTCGATAACCTCCTATTCCACCATCGGCCGTGAATTCTCCGCCGCCGTCAAGCATATGTGTTTCTATCCAAAGTGCTCCGCCGGACCCACCACCTAAAAAGTTTAAATTACCATTGTTTCCGTTCGCGCTGATTTCACCGTCAAGCATTAATGTGTCGTAAATTATAATATGGATAGCTCCGCCTCCCGCTCCATTCGTTGTAGCCGCATTTCCGCCTGCCGATCCGAGTTCATCGGGAAAGAACGGTTCACCGTAAACACCACCACCACTAGCTGCTGCTATTCCGTTGCTTCCCGCGCCGCCGTACCCGCCGCCTTTCCCATAGCTGTTGCCAACTCCACCGCCGCCGGGCCCGTTGCCTGTCATACTGCTGTTGGAAAATCTGTACCCGGTTCCATTTGCGTTAATTGATGAAGAAGCATCGACATTTACATTTGTCGCGAGAATAGTTACGCCAACGCCTATCCACTCGCCTGCAGAATTCGTTGCCGAATTATCTTTGCCAAAACAGATTATTGTTGAATTGCTTGTTATGTCTAATGTTTGATTAACTTTAAAAGTCGAACCGCCTGATATTTCTACTTTACTGTCATTAAAGATTGTAAAATTATTCACGACATTAAAAAGAGAATTTTCACCAATAGAAATTTTCCCGCCGGATTGCAATATTATGTTTTCATAACTTGATGTTGAATTATCAGAAAACTCAAAATCACTTCCAAAAATTATGACATTATTGCTTTGCACATCAAAAAATGCCATAGTACCGACTTCACCAATATCGCCCCCGCTGCCACCATCGCCACCATCGACTGTAGAGTTCGTAACACCTGAAAAATTGCTTTCAAAATAATAAACAGCCACACGACCGCCGCCACCGCCACCTGCTCGATAACCTCCAATTCCGCCATCGGCCGTGAATTCTCCGTTTCCGGAAAGTGTGTGAGTTTCTATCCAAAGTGCTCCTCCGGACCCACCGCCAAAATAGTTTACGCCTCCATCGGCGCCGTCCGTGCTTATCCCGCCTTCAAGTGTCAACGTGTTGTGAACTATTATGTGTATAGCTCCGCCACCTGCTCCATCGACAACACCTGCATTTCCGCCTGCGGAACCAAGTTCATCAGGAAAAAACGGTTCGCCGTAAACTTCTCCCCCGGTTGCCGCAGATATTCCGTTGCTGCCTGCACCGCCGTAACCGCCGCCTTTTCCATACGTGCCGTTGCCAACACCTCCGCCGCCTGGACCGTTGCCTACATGGTTGCCATCAGTAAATCTGTATCCTGTTCCGTCCGCATTGATTGATGAACCGGCTTCAACATTAATATTTGTAGCAAGAATAGTTACACCAACGCCAACCCATTCTCCGGCAGCGTTTGTTGTTGAATTTTTTTTACCCTGGCATATTATTTCAGAATTTCCCACAACAGAAATAGACTGAAGAACATCAACAGTTGACCCACCGGTAATATACAGCTCAGCGCCGCTCTGAACAGTGAGATTAGTAAAAAGATAATTTCCTTCCGGCCACCACGAATTTGTCGAGATAGTTACATCAGCAAACGCTGCAATGGAGAGAATAAAAGAACAAAGAATAATAGAAAAATAATTTACTGATTTGAATGCGACTTTCATGACAGACCCCTCTGTAGAAACTATATTTAAAAAGTATACCATTTTTGTTTGAACAAGTCAATTCGATATAAAATGAATTTGAACATTTTTAGTCGGGAAATTTATTATTTGAGTGAACCTTTAATTGTCCTGATAATTTTCCCGACTTTAATTTTCTGATCACCAAAGCCATGAAAAATACGAATCTTTTTTGATTCGTTTATTGGCTCCTTATCCAAACTTCTTATCGTAAAAAGTACAGGCTTATCATATTTTATGCCGTTCCATGATTTCGCGTGAAATGCGATAAATTCCGGGGATTCTATTACAAATCCAAGCGGCGGCAATATAGCCGCGCTGCCGCCTTTACAAATATACTCGAAATCTTTGTTGCTTCTGTTAACAACAGCAATAACTTCATTACTTCCGAAAATAGTTTTTGTGATTTTGTAATCCGGTGACAGGTAAGCAAAATCAGTTATAATCATTTTAGCTGTAATTTCATTCAAAGGCGAAAGAATTTCGTGAGTGTTTTTCAAAAAAATATCAAAAATATTCATACCTTCAGCCCAGCCGTTTTCCGCGTTGCAAAAGACTGACATATCTGCTTCTTCTTCTTTTGCCACATTTTCCGGGGGTGAAAAATTGACATCATCTTTGTTTATTACTACTGTACCTATTTTGTATCTGCCTTCTCCATCGCGTTCGCCCTGAAGAACAACGCGAGCTCCATTTTGAGTTTCATAAACGCCGGTCATAACATCAAACTTCCCTTCCAAACCATCAGGAACTACAACTGTAAAAGGTCCTTGTTTTACAACGCCTTTTTCCCATTTGGATATTTCCGGTTTCGGAGTATAATCGTTCTGAAATTTTATACTGCCAATTGAATCGGTGAAATGCGTGAAAATTTCCCACTCTCCTTTTAACTGTCCGTTAACTTTCCAATCATAAGTAATTGCAAATTTCCGGGGCCCTTTTTTCTCAAATTTTTGTACTGAAGGTGAGAGTGGCAGTTTCCATATTTTTGATCCTTTCCAATAAAGATGATTGCCCATTATTGCGTGATAATTCAGATGATTCCCGGCACTAATATGCGACAAAACATAATCGGCGGCAGCGTTCATGTCATAACCATATTTTCCATAAGCCGCGATGCAGTCGTGATAAATCATATTAAAAAGTGGGATTTCCACCGCGCCAAGATATGTAAGGAGATTTTCACCGTGATAATATCTGCCTTTTACTCCTGCTATGCCTTCAAAAAAATCTGCATGCGGAATTGCCCATTCTTTTCCGCACTCTGAACCAAAAGTCCCGAAAAGGTCACGTGAATAATCCGACAGTTCCTGCTTGTTTTTTATATCGTCCAATTTAGTTAGAGGATGTTCTTTGCTGAAACATTCAAGCGGCGGAGCAGCAAAAGTTACATCTATAAAATAAGAATTAGGATTAAATAATTTTTTTACCGCGGGAAGATTTTTATCAGGACGCTTTGCTAACTCAAGTGATTTTTTCGAGCAGATAATGTAACATTTCCCTCCTGCCCATGTCCCGCCGCGTACAAGATTGCCATTTTTGTCACGCATTATGTAATCCTCATTCCACGATGGAGCATCAAGATACATATCCGAATAATTATCGTGCAGACAAAAAAGATATCCAAGCTTTTTCACCCGTTCCGAACAGTCAGCAAGACCTTTGTTTCCACCACATTCAGGAGCAGCTGGAAGAATATCAGGGTGCTGATTATCGTAACCCCGGTTTATCCATCCGCCCAAAGTAAAGAGTGCTTTATCTATTTTCAGATCATTTTTAAGGTGTTCGGCAATTTGTGCTGCTTCATCAAAAGTCCAATGGACATTAACGTTTATTTCTTTGCTGCTGTCTTCAGACATTGATCGCGAAAGGGTTGACCACAATTTTATATTAGGCGCACCGAATAACTTTTCCGCTTCGGGATATTTTTTTAGTTTTTCGTTCCAGGTAACGAGCCGGCCTTTTTCTATTGCTTCTTTTCTATATGCTTTCGCGATTGTGGAAAAATTTCCTTTTCCCAAAAATATTAAGCGAATAGATTTTGCGGTTTTTGAAAGTGTAAATGAAAAAGAAATGATTTGTTTGTAAGGCACAGAAGAATTGTTTATGAGTTCTGATGTTAAATCAGCAGCAACGTTCGGATCATGCCAGGAAACAAGAAGCTTCGACCCCAGTTTCGAAAATCCCATCATTTCCAAATCCAGAGATTCATATCCAAAAGCAGGAAATCG
>JAOZNZ010000354.1 GCA_029933535.1 bacterium
CAGCCAATGACCGGACAGGAATACCATATTTTCTTGAAATCGCCCATAAAGAATCGCCTCTTTTAACAATATAAGTTCCATCCGATGATTTTGCAGCCGGGTAATCAGGATATCCTTTCGAACGCGAATAAGGTTTATAAGCAACCGGCTTTTGATAAGTTGGTGGTTTCGCAGGTGTATCAGCAATTAATTCATCCATTTCTTCTATTCCGGCTTCATCTTCAATATCTACTATTTCTTCTATTTCATCCATTTGCTCATCACCCGGTAAATCAGGTATATCGGTTTCAAGATTATCGGGGTCATCCAATGCCACTTCATCGCCTGCCATTTCGTCAATTGTAACTCCATCTTCAGTAATGGGTTCATCAAATTCACTAAAGGAAAGTTCATCAGATGGCGTCTCGATCGCTTCTTCTTTTTTTGAAGCGCAGGCAAGAATAAAGATTGACAATGTGCAAAGAATTGCGAGTCTGAATATATATTTTGTTTTCATGATTGTTTATTTTGTTTTGGTTATTTATTTTTTACTGATTTTATAACTTTTTGCAAACCTTACATATATTATATCACAAGCCACCCGCAAACGCAAGAAAGGCGCGATTTTTAACGCAAGAGGCGCTATTATATTAAAAAGCACACAGCCAGTTATCAATCAGAAGATTATAACTCCATAACATAATTTGCGTTTCTTACATTTTCTTTTTTCTGGATTCTACCATTCTTTTAAAACTTCGCGGGAAATCTCCGCAAACAAAAAATTTGAAAAACTCAGTGGCCGTCATCGGCCGGCATGCAGGTTTTGTTTTTCCGTTTTTGATTGCTGAAATTACGTCTTTGACTGTAAAGTTATCAACTTGTATTTCTGTCCACACATTTCCGATTTGCCACAAGGCATGTGAATCAGAATTACAAATTAACGGTTTAGACAGTTCCATTGCAGCTTTTTTAGCCTTTAAATTGAACTTATTAAACCAACTTAAATAACATGAAGAGATTTCAATCACATCAAACAAATCCGCGTGTTCATAAAGAAGTTTTTTCAACGCGCACTTTATCGGGTAAAAAGAATGGGGTACTATGATTAAATGCTGGTCAGAACGGTATGCACGAAGTTCGTCAAACGATTTTATTTTTTCTACATCTTTATCAGAATTAAGAATTATAACGTCTTTGTTTTTTATTTGTGTTTCAATGCCCGGAATTAAAAGCACTTGCCTCTTTTTCGCATGATCGGCATACTCGCGTGTCCACGAAAAACGGCTGTGATCGGTTATTGCAATGCAATTAATCCCGCGTGCGGCAGCCTGATCGATCGCATCGAAGACTGTATAAGGAAGTTTATCGTATGGATCATCTCCTGAATGAATATGTAAATCAGCACGTATAATCATTTATTCAATTACGCCGTTAACAATCCATGTTGCGTTGTCTACTGCTTTGGATTTTACGTGTTTTGATTTATCCCCTTTCAGCCATTCTTTAATCACAAAAGTACCATCCAGAGTAGTTCCTTTAACAGTGAGTTTTCCGAAGCTGTGAGTTACGGGTTCGGTACGCCAGTTAGTAACAATAAGAGGATTAGTTAGTTCATTATATCCGAAAACAAAGAAAATATTTGAGCCTGTTGAATCAATAATATCATTCGCGAAAATAGATTTGGCGCTCATACCTTTCCCTGCTTTTTCTTCGCCGGAAAAGTAAGCCGAATAATCGTTGATCATTCCCCCGTTATCTTTTTTAGCTTTTGCGGAAAGTTTTCCCACTGATGACGCAATAAGATGTTTTTTAGCGCCTTGAAAACCAATGTCGCCGCCAAGAGCAGCAACCATTTTTAATCCGCCGCGAGAGGCAACATTATCGGGTTCGGAGAGCAAAGTACCGCAAAGAATGTTTGCGTAAATATTACCGCCAATAGCTTCTTTGGTGGATTTATTTTTCGATGCTTTAACAATAATTTTACCTTTAGCTTTTTCCTGCGGTCCGTCAAGAATCGCGAAGAATCGTTTTGTAGCGCATTTTTGCCCGAGATTCCCGCCTTTCAGCATAACTGTTTTGCCGTTGCCTGCAGCTTCAAGCTTGTCGAGATCGCCGGCGACTTTAATACTTGAGAATCCGCTGTCGGTAACTATTCCGCAAATTCGGCAAACGCCGTCGCCAGTGCCTTTGGCAGGTTTAACCTTTACCATAATTTTATCTTTAAGCGACCCATTTTGAATATAAAGAGTTCTGCCTTTAGAAGAAATAGTTCCTGCACCTTTGTAGCTAATGGAAATAAGGTCTCCATCGAAGTCCGTAGTCGGATTTTTTTTGTCGGTAGATAAGTCTTCAGCAAGATAAACAAACCCTCCATTAAAAAGCTGAGTACCAATTTCAACAAAAAGATTGTTGGGTATGTTGAACTGCTGGTCAGGCAGATCACCACCAAAGAAAGGCAGTAGATTCCAACCATCGTTACAAACACCAACCGCGAGATTTTGAGTGCCGGAAGCATAAACAGCAAAGATACGGTAATCGGCGCTGAAATCAGAAATAAATTCAACAACTCCTGATTGCCCCGCGCCTATGTATTGTGGCCAGACGCACATAACGTCAAGAACAACTTCATCGAAAACGAGGAAGTTGAATTGATTAGAGCCGCCAGAAGTGTTTCCTGAAGGAACATTGTCGGTAGCCCTAGCGCGCCAGGAATAAAGCTGACGGTCTGGAAAAGTAAGCGAATTGCCGGAAGTAAAATTGAACCATGAAACTCCTGCGTTAGTAGAAATTTCCGTGGAAACAACGCTATGCCTGTCGTCCACAGCAGTAAAGATAAAGGAAACAGTAGTGAAACGACTTGTAGAATTATTAGGCGGAGAAATCATCGTAACAGTCGGTGGAATGTTGTCATGGTCAATAGAAACAGAATTAGTCGAGACATCAATAAGGGCATCACCAATCGCAACAGCAACATAACTTTCCAGAGTATTGTCATTGCCGGTTAGGTCAACAAACCAGTCATTAGTACCAGTACACAAAGTAGTAGAACCATCTGTAGTATTAGAAAGCACAATCGAAGTCGCGTTTCGCGAAGATCCTGAAATTCTAACCGGCCACGCGTTAGTCATGATAGGAGAATAATTATTCATCTTTACATGCAGAGCGTAAACCAGGAAATTGAATTGATTTGACCCGTCAGAAGTGTTTCCCGAAGGAACGTCATCGGTAGCTCGCGCCCGCCAGGAGCAAAGCTGATGGTCGGCAAAAGTAAGCGAATTAGTTGGAGTGAAATTGAACCATGCAGCGCCGCCGTTAGTAGTGATTTCGGTGGAAGCAACGCTATGCCTGTCGTCTGCGGCAGTAAAGGTAAAAGTAACAGTAGTGGACTGACTTGTAAAATTATTTGGTGGAGAAATCATCGTAACAGTCGGTGGAATGTTGTCCTGGTCAATAGAGAAAGAATTAGACGAGACAAGAACTTCAGCGCCTGCAATTGCAACAGCCACATAACTTTCAAAAGTGTTGTCATTGCCTGTTAAATCGCAAATCCAGTTGTCAGTGCCTGTGCACAAGTGAGTTGAGCCGTCAGTAGTATTTGAAAGAACAATCGTATTAGCGTTCAGCGAAGTTCCGATAATTCTTACCGGCCACGCGTTAGTCAGAATAGAACCGGTAGTTGTCATATCAACTAGGAGAGGTCCTATGTTAGCAACTATTATTTCATCGCTTATAGGTAAGCCGGGACGAGGAGTGAAACCATCTTTCATTCTTGCTCTTACATAAGCATTAACCGGATAATTAGGAGCCGAAACAGCGCCGCTGAAATCGCCATTCGGGTTGATGTTAGTGTCAAGAGTCAGCCATGTTGCAGAACCTTCAAGCCGATATTCAACAATAATCCAATCGCTTTGCAATTGATTATTACCACCTAAAACAGAGGAATCAACCGAGCCTTCCAACCTTTCAAAAGCGGAAGTCGGCGCGACAATATAAGGAATAACAAAAGCGGGATTAATGTTAGAAATAACCGGGTTCGCGGGAATCCATGCAACATTCATTTGACCCGGCCAGTCGAGGAGCGGGTGCGCTTCAATAGAATCTCCATAATAAGCGGAATTAGTGATAATAGTGCTTGAAAACGCCCTTAACCAGCCTGCTCTTGTTATATTTGAGAACCCGATTGTTGAAGAAACAAAGCCTGCGGAATTTGCGTCACCCGCTTTTGTTTCAGCGTCATCATCACCCATCTTTGTTTCGCGAACATTATCTTCGTAACAATCATTCGGCATAAAATAACCGAAAACTTTTGCGCCTTGAGGAA
>JAOZNZ010001013.1 GCA_029933535.1 bacterium
TGTGTCAGGCTGAATAGACCGGTAAAAAAAGTTGCGACTACCAGTACTGTTACAGCTACAGGTCGTTTAAGTGAAAGAGCAGTAATTTTCATTTCTTTTCTCCTTCAATTTTTTTAGAGGAAGTTTTTGTTATTTTTACAGATGCTCCGTTTTTAAGATTGAGATTCCCGGCGGTTACAACCATTTCATTGGCAAATACGCCATCAGTGATTTGTATATCATTACCTTCTTCAAGTCCGATTTTAACTTTTCTCATTTCCGCTTTCCCGTTTTTAATAACAAAAACAACGTGTTCTCCACGCGGGGTTGTGATAATCGCTGAATCAGGAACAACTACGGCATTTTCTACAACCCGCCCTTGAACAGATACTCTGGCAAACATACGTGGAATTAATTTTACCGGTTCAAGAATACGAGCTTCAATAATTCTTGTACGGGAATTTAATTCAATTCGTGGATGAACCCGCTCGATTTCAGCACTGAACTTTTTCCCGGGATATGCATCCAGATGAACAGTTACTTTAGTTCCTTTTGAGATATGAGCAGCAGAACTTTCAGGTAATCCGGCCCGAACAATAAGTGATTTAGGATCCATCATTTTAAGTAATGGCGGACGCGGTCCGGAACGCAGGGAAGTCACATCACCGGGACGAACATATACTTCTGTTATTATTCCCGGAAAAGGAGCTTTAATTATGCATTCGTCAACATTAGCCTGAGCCAGAGCTACATTAGCGGTGGCTTTTTCTACAGCCGCTTCAGCAATCGCAATTTCTGTTTTTTTAGTTCCTTCCTTAAGCATAGCTAATTTATCTCTAGCGCTTTCAAGTTGAGTTTTACATTTCACATAATTAACACGAACTTTATCCTCTTCCTGCTTGGAAACCGCACTTGTTTTAACAAGAGCAACAACTCTGTCCAAATCAATTTTAGCAAATTTTGTGCAACTTTCAAAATGAATTACCGCCTCTTTTGCAGCCGCAATTTCTTCCAGTCGGGGGCCAAATTTCAAATCTTCCAAAACCGCCTTCTTAATGGCCAGTTCAGCTTTGGCTACCGCAAGTTCCTGCTGGTATAATGGTCGATATATTTCTATAA
>JAOZNZ010000355.1 GCA_029933535.1 bacterium
GTAAGCAACCGCCGTTTTCATTCCAACAACACCTTTGGCACGCCAATTATTTACTGTTTCATCAACTATACTCAGATAGTCGTCAAGAGAATTTAACTCACCAAATAAACCACAAAGCCTTGAATAATAAGTTGTATCAGTTCCCGGAAAATCAGGATTTGGAATTTGGCCATGCCCATTTATCGCTTCATCAACAAAAGCAAAATAATAAATTTTGTTTTTTTCAGCGCAATTCACAAAAGGACTTATCTGTTCAGGACGAAATGAGCTAAATGCAATTTGTTTTTCAATTTTCGCTTTGTTAAGAGCAAAATCTACTGCTTCCCATGCACCGCGATTACGCAGTTCCTCAGCCTTTTCAAAAATAATTCCCGGAGCATTCGGGCGAAGAAAAACACCGACATCAGTATCATATAAAACGCGGCATCCTTCGGCAATAACGCGCGAGTTAATTAAAGATTCTGTATTAAAAGAATTTGAAATTTCCTTTAGCGCGGGATAATTATCATCAAGATGCGCGTGAGTATCAATTCTTATTTCATTCAAACAAGCTTCACGTATTTTAGTCATGGAATAACCGGGATTAATGGATTAATTCCCCCTTGGATTTTACCCCGGTCCTGTCGGGGAAAGGGGGTGAGGGGGATTTTAATTTGGATTAGTGGATTAATGGATTAGATGACAATTTACTCCGCTACGCTCCGAGACATTTTTGGCCACGGCGGCAAACTACAGACTACAGACTACGGATCACGGGTTACGAACAACAGATTACGGATTCCTACCATTGCGAAATAGGTTCTTCAGAAACTACCCAGCCACCCTCGGTCTTTATTAAACTTTCGCCAATTTTATGATTTGGAGATTTGCTGCTTGCAGGCCAGTTCGGCCAGCTCTTTTTACTAGGGCCATAAACTACTTCATCAGCAAGGCGTCCCTGCGGGTCGATTATCATCAGTTCATCGCCGCGGTTCCCAAGGTTCAATCTCCCTGCAAGTTCACCATATTCAAACAACCTCAAATAAGGATTTTGAGCGTATGGATGTTTTCTGAAAACTGAAGCTGTATGGCAAAAAGCTAAAACTTCATCAGGTCCCAACTGAACGTTTTTATTAATTCTAAAAGTCCCCCCCTCATCGCCATCGGAGAAAGTATAACCTCTTAAATTTATATTTTTCGCACTTGCATTTTTTATAATAAACCATTCACCCGCTTGCTCTTCATCACGATTTCCGGGATGCATGTAAGCAAATTCAACGAGTTGAACAGCAGATGGACGCAGTGGAGTGCTCATTGTTACAGGAGCAAAAGCACCCGGTTCCTGTTTTATCTGTTCGATACATTTTACCGTATGCGTTTTGTAAACTTTTTTCTTTTTAAGAAAATTTATTATAGCATCACGCGTGAAAATATCAGTGTCAATTGTATCAGAATTTTTTTGCTCAAGTATTGTACGAAGTTTGTTAAAACGCCCTCCAGCACTTGCAGCAACATAACTGTTAAATGCAACTTTGTAACGTTTCCCCTGCTCAAGCAGTTTTCCATGGGAATCTTTTAAAGAAATAATTCGTTCACCCGGCAGACTTTCCGGATCGATTTTTGCTGTCAGTCCATAAGGAAACAAGAAACTTGATTCACCCCATTCATCCAGAATGACATCTAAAATTTTCGCGATCTCATTTGCGGTAAGATTGGCAGTTACAACGAAATTTTCATAAGGAACTATTCTGAAAATCATTCCTACCGTTATATCTTCATTACTTATAACTTGAGGACATGAAAACGCTCCGTGAAATACTATTTCCGCACCGGTTGCGTCTGCTATAGCTTCTGAAATCAATGTTTGTTCGGGAGATTCTTTAAGATTTTCATTAGGACCTCCGAGCGCCCCGATGATTCGCGCGATAATTTGCGATTTGTTTACTGCTGCATCATCGATTGCATTTTTAACAGATGAAATTATATTAGTCTGTAATTTTTCTTCAGGTTCAACCGATATCAGCATAGCGCGTTTTTTCAGCAGCGAATGAGATTCAATATCATAAATTAAATGCAGCTCACCAAGATTTATTCCATGATATCCTGCCTGCGTATATAATGTCTTGTTGAAAGTCATACTCGGAATTGCAACGTGTGTATGACCGCCAATTACAACATCAATATCGCTAAACATGTCCATAACTTCCTGAAGCGGTTCTTCAAGTTCACTCGTTTCGGGGTCAAAACCAATATGAGCAAGCAAAATAATTATGTCAGGTTTTTCCGCACGGACATTTGGCATAACTCGCAGCAGCGCATTTAACGGCTGTTCGACCACGAGATTATTAATAAGTTTTTGTCGCGACCAAAAAGGAATATTAGGATGTGTTATACCTACAAAAGCGATTTTAACATCGTTGATTTTACGAATAACATAAGATTTCACCGGAGCTAACGGAGACGTTTTTTTACCGCTCCAATGGCAATTCGCGCTTAAAACCGCCACGGAAAAGTCCTTGATATTTTTTGCGAGAATTTCTGTTCCCCAGTCAAATTCATGATTACCGAGATTCCAAACCGAATAATTTTCCGAGTTCATCCAGTCAATAATTGGAGCTCCGCGTTTGAGATAGCTTGTAGGGGATCCTTGATAAGTATCACCGTTATCGGCAAGAATAGCATCCGGGAATTTTTTTTGTTGTTGATGAATAATTTTAGAGAGTTGAATTATTCCGCCAACATTTTCATTTCCGTCATAATCAATTACAGGCAAGAAGTTGCCATGCAGGTCTGTTGTGTACAAAACAGTTATATCAACAATTTTTGCTGATAGTAACGCAGCAACTGCAAAAATCAGAATAAATATTTTAAAATAATGATTATGTTTCATAATATCCCACAGGTTAAATTTTAGGGATTAAACCACCGACAAAAACACTATATTATACATTCAATTTTCCCTAAATCAATATTTAATTTTTATTATTTTGGTTTAACTTTTGTTTTTAATTATTTTGCTGTTAATTATTTTGCAGAATGATTTACAGCAGAATGATTTAAAAATTTCTTCTTCGTGCCTTAGTGTCTTCGTGGCTATTTTTAATTCATTATCAAGTCGCTACTGATTGTGATAATGTGAATAAATTAAATTTGTTCCGATTCGTATTTCAAGATCATAATTCACATAATATTCACCATGAGAATATGACGTACCGGCTTTTGTGCTTTTCGTGTAATTTACAATATCAGACAAAACAACAATATTTGTCGAAAGAGAATTAAACTCAAACTCTTCCGTTATTGATTTTGAAGACGCTATTTTAAAAACATTCTTACCACTTACTCCTTTATTGTAATCGCTGTCTTTTTGTTTGTTTCTTCTGTTTTTCTCCCGGTCTGCGCTGCTTAAAGGTTTGTAATTACTTCTGCTTGAACTGCTCCGCCGGGAGCTGCGGGTTTCTCCCCTAAGCGGCGCGGAACTAATTTCCTGAACTTTTTTTCCATAATCCTGCCGCTTAACAAACGCGTAAGTTATTGTCCCTTTGTAAGGATGAAACAGCGGTTTTCTTACTCTTAAATCTATAATAATTTTCCCCTGCTTCTCAAATTCCTTGTGTGATTCAAGACGCTGATTATTACCATTCCCCTGCTGTCTCACCTGCGATCTGTTCATTCCTAATGTTTCAGATTTAAAAGAACTTCTTGCGTAAAACCTGCGGTCAATTTCAACGGGATGTTTCCAAAGTCCGCGTTCATTTTTTCTGGCATCATCCTCAATTTGTTTATAAGCGGTAACTGCTGAATATTTATCATAAGGCGCTATTGCGGCACCATAGTTCAAAAGTTTTTCTATGAGTGTGGTATCGTTTTGAAAAATAATATCTCCATCGAAAATTACTTTACCATTTTTCACTGTATTTGTACCGAAATTCACAAACCGGAGTTCCCTGCCTTTTGTAAGTTCTTTAGTCAGAGTAATTCCTTGTTTTCCCGCTTTGTTAATTAGATTAATATCCTGTCCCAAAGATTTACTTAAATCATTATTAAATCTCCCCGGTTTTGGTGATGGAGCTTTAATTCCGGCGAGGTGAACATTTTGAGTATTTCCGTTGATAAGAATTTGTAATAAATCTGCTTTCAGTACTTTTATTATTTTAATTTTCGGAGTTTTCTCCATTAATCGGCTTCTGGAAGATTTATTCTTTTCAGCATCAGGCTGCAACAATTTCTCACACCCGGACATAAAAAAAGTGGATAAGCATAATAAAATAAAAATTTTGATATTTGATAACATAACAGTAATATTGTATCAAA
>JAOZNZ010000356.1 GCA_029933535.1 bacterium
GTTAAATTTCTAATTAACCTAATTGACCTAATTGATCTAAAGAATAACCAAACCCCAAGAAACAATGTCTAAAAAGATTGTCAAATTTGGTCATTGGTCATTGGGATTTATTTAGGTCAATTAGAAATTAGATTAATTAGGTTAATTAATAAATATTCTAATCTTTTAATCCTGTTAAAGCAATACCTTCTATAATATTCTTTTGGAATAAAATGAATATAATAACAACAGGTAACGTGCAGATAACACATGCGGCAAGCGTAATGCCGTACTCAGCATAATATCTTGTTTGAAAAAGAGCTACGCCGACCGGGAGGGTATATTTATCGAGTGAGTCAAGAAATACGAGAGGTCCCATAAAATCATTCCACGAGCCAATAAAAGTAAAAATACCGAGTGTTGCAAGAGCCGGTTTTGAGAGAGGAAGAATTATATGCCAATAAATCCGCCATTTTGAACATCCGTCAATAATAGCCGCTTCTTCAAGCTCTTTAGGAATAGCAAGAAAAAACTGGCGGAGAAGGAAAACTCCAAAAGCTCCCGCACCGGCAGGAATAATTAAAGCGAGAGGAGTATCAATCCAATGCAGCCAGTTAAGGATTAAATAAACAGGAACAAGAAGAATTTGTCCGGGAACCATCATTGTTGCAATAATAAGCGCAAAAGCAATTTTTTTGCCTGGAAGGTTTAAACGCGCAAGCGCGTAAGCGGCAAGCGAATCGACGACAAGAACAAGAAAAGTAACTGAAGAGGAAATAAAGATACTATTAAAGAACCACCTGAAGATGGGGATTTCTTCCGGTGTACCGAGGATCTCACGGAAATTATCCAGCGTCCATACTTTCGGAAACAACGATTCAAAATGAATGATTTCAGCATCCGGTTTAAAGGCGGTAATAAAGACCAAAGCGATCGGGAACAAAAACAGTATTGTTCCGATTATTATTAAGAGCCAGGGAAGGCTTTTCAGTAATTTATCTTTCATTTTTAAATCAGGTGTCAGGTTCACACTAAATAACAAAACTCAAAATACAAAATTCAAATAAATAACAAAAGAAGAAAAACAATAAAATATCAAACAGTTTTTATTTAACTCTATCTTTGTTTTCTTTGTTTTCTTCATTTTCTTTGTTTGATTTTTGAAATTTATTTGTTTTTTATTATTTGAAATTTGGGATTTCAGGCCTCGGTATTATTTCTGTTTCAGAAATTTAAATTGCACCATTGAAAATATCGCAATAACAACAAAGAGAAGCCAACTCATTGACGCACCATATCCCATTCTATATTTTGTAAACGCAGTTTCATAAATGTACTGCACAAGCACCCGGGTAGACAGTTCAGGCCCACCTCGTGTAATAATAAAAGTTTGTCCGAAGACTTGGAATGCGCCAATAGTTGACAAAACAATTACAAACAATAAAACAGGTTTCAGCAATGGAATCGTAATGAGTAAAAACTGCTGCCATTTGGTTGCTCCGTCAATCGAAGCGGCTTCATAATAATGTCCCGGGATACTTTGCAGACCGGCGAGTAAGATAATCATAGCTCCGCCGATAGTCCACCATATTGTCATAAAGACGATAGATTTCATAGCCCAGCTCATATCAGTGAGCCATGGAACAGGTTCGAAGCCCATTTTCTGCAGGTAAGCGTTAAAGAGTCCGAATTCAGTATTAAAAAACCATCTCCATAAAATTCCCGCGACAGAAATAGAAATAAGAGTCGGCAGAAAATAACTTGCTCGGAAAAAAGACTGTTTTTTTTCAGGAATTGAGTTTATACCTACAGCAACCGCAAGAGCTAAAGTTATAGAGATTGGCACAGCCATAATAGTAAATCTAAAAGAAGCCCAAAAAGACATCCAGAAATATTTATCACTTAACGCTTCAGCAAAATTACCAAATGCGATAAATTCGGCTGGTGCCGAGGACAACATTTCCCATCTGAACAAGCTTAATCCGAGACCATAAACAAGCGGAACAATTAAGAACGCGCAAAACAAAATAATATACGGCAGCAGGAAAATGTATCCCGATAATCTTGATATGTATTTTTTTGTCATAGTTTTTCAAATTTCTAATTGACCTAATTAATCTAATTTCTAATCAGATCCCAATTTCCAATACCCAATGCCCCAAAAAGGAAATTACAGGCAAAATGATTGTTTTTGAATTTTGGGATTTGGAACTTGATCATTTTTTAGGTCAATTAGATTAATTAGGTAAATTAGGTGAATTTTTCATCGTTTAGTTCTGGCTTCGATTGCTTTTTGTCTCTTTACCGTTTTTTCGTATCGTTCGGCAGCTTCATCTAAAGCTTCTTTAGCCGAACATCTAGCTCTAAAAGCTTTATCAAGAGCAATTCCATATTCTTCCATTAATTCCGTTACAGTAACCACATGAGGCAAATAAACGAGATAAGGAATTTCTTTAGAAAAAATATATTGAGCTTCCAATTTTTTAAATTCATCAGTTGCACGAATTTTTCTACGCACGGGCACCTGCCCTGAGGCAGCCCAATCCAAACTATTATCCGAAAGGAATTTAACGAATTTCCAAGCGGCCTGAAGTTTTTCCCCTTTTAGTTCCGGGCTTAAGCATAGTTCATGCGTACTTCCCCATACGCCGGGTTGTTTACCAAGCACGGGTATTTCTGCGGCACCGAAATCCAGGTCTTTTTGTTTTTGGAGATCTGCAAGCATATAAATTCCTTCAAAAACCATTCCAACTTTACCCTGTCTGAATCCTAGCCACCCGTCCATATTTTCAGCTACAGGCGCGAGTTTATGTTTATTAATTATATCTGATAAGAATTGAACAGCTTCAACGGCTTCCGGGCTGTTCACAGTGCATTCTTTTGTTTTTTTATCAATCAGATCACCACCCCACTGCAAAATAAGCGAACGAGCCAGGTTAGGATAATAAGTAAAAACGAATCCCCATTGGTCTGGTTTTCCATTGCCATCAGTATCTTTCTTAAGTTTTTTCAAAGCTGAGAAAAATTCTTCACGATTTGTCGGTGGAGTAGGTTCACCAAATTTGTTTGTAATTCCCGCTTCGCGGAAAAGTTTTTTGTTATAGTACATTCCGGCTGGGTGGACATCAAGAGGTATCGCGTAATGCTTCCCGTCAATCTCAGTAGCCTCCCAAACATTAGGATCGATATCTGAAACATCAATTCCATTTGTACCGGAAACAAAATCATCAATAGGCCTTAGAAAATCCGCGTAAGCAAATCTTGCAAGACTATCTGCGTGAACGACAAAAATATCCGGTCCTCTTTTTCCTATTCCCGCGACGAACAATTTATTGTAATAAGTTCCCCAGTCAATTCTCTGCATTTTCACTTGGATATCAGGATTTTCCTTATTAAATTTCCTGACCATTTTAAGCATTGTTCGACCATCCGGTCCTGTAAACCCATTCCAGAATCTGAGTTTTATTTTACCTGAAGAGTCACCGCATGCCGGGAGCAAGAGAGTGACAATGCAAAGTATCAAGACATTAAATATTTTCATAATTTTTTTGAACCACATAAGGATTTTAATTTCTAATTGATCTAATTGACCTAATTAATCTAATCAAATTCCAATATCTAAGCTCCAATACGCAAAATTGGACATTTAGATTTCAGTCATTATTTAGGTTAATTAGAAATTAGGTCAATTAGGTCAATTTGCATGGTTACTTTTCGTATGCAGCTTTTCTTGCGTTAATTTTCTTTATCCTGATTATATCAAACTTCGGTTTTCTATCATAGGTATAAATGCCATTTTTTTCCTGCTCAACATTTGTAAGTTGCGTATAACAAAAACCAAACATACCGGGATTATCTAAAAGAGCATTTGTCAGTTTCTCATATCTTTCATAAAACTCTTCAATCGTTTTCGGGCTGTTGCCATATCCCCATGCAGTTTTGTCATCACCGTACCAACCGATTCCGCCATATTCGCTTACAAAGAACGGTTTGTCTTTCGCCCATTTTTCATCATTCAGATCATTCGGCTTTTTCGTAAAAGAGCTGTCCCATCTTTCCTTAAAAGTTTCCGGATTCTGGTCGTAATCGTGAATGTCATAAATGTCCGTTTCGCTCGTGCTGTGATACCAACCACTTGTATCAATAACGGGCCGTGTCGGGTCGAGTTCTTTTGTCAATCTAACTGTAGCATTTTGAATTTCGCCCGCAGCACTCGGGGTTTCGTTATAAGGGCACCATCCAACAATTGACGGATGATTATAATCCCGTCGAATAATTTCTATCCATTCATTAATCGCGGGTAATTTTGCAG
>JAOZNZ010001014.1 GCA_029933535.1 bacterium
ACCTGACACCTGACACCTGACACCTGACACCTGACACCTGACACCTGACACCTTCCCACTGCTCACTGCTCACCACTCAACCTTCCCATTCCCTTCAACAACTTCTCCAATTACTTCCGGTTTGAGTCCCGTAGCGGAAACTTCTTCCATAATTTTTTCCACGTCATCTGCACCGGCAAAAATTGTCATTCCAATTCCCATATTAAAAACGCGGAACATTTCGTTTAGTTCAACGTCACCGAGTTTTTGTATTAATTTATAAATTGGCGGAATGTCTATTTTTGATAAATCTATCTTCGCGTTAACACCTTCAGGTAATATTCGCGGTACATTTTCTATCAGTCCGCCACCTGTTATATGAGCTAATCCTTTAATAGGAACCTTCTCCATTAAATCAAGAATTAATGGCGTGTATGAACGATGCGGCTCAAGAAGAATATCTCCGAGAGCTCTTTCGCAGCCTTCGGGTATTTCATTTAAATCTAATCCACCGTCGGTAAGCAATACTTTTCTCGCAAGAGAGTATCCGTTAGTGTGAAGCCCGCTTGACGGTAATCCAATTATCACATCTCCGGGAGAAATTGTCTTACCATCTATAATTTTGTCACGGTCAACTACACCGACAATGCAGCCTACCAGATCATACTGTCCTGCAACATAAGTTCCGGGCATTTCAGCTGTTTCACCCCCGAGCAACGCACATCCGTTGTTTTTACATTCGTCAGCGATACCTGTAATAAGTTCTTTTACAGCTTCAGGACCAAGTTTTGCCGACGCAACATAATCCATGAAAAATAACGGGCGAGCTCCCTGAACAACTATATCATTGCAGCAGTGACCAACTATATCACGTCCGGCATTATAAAATTTGTTTAATTGTGCCGCGATGTGCAGCTTCGTTCCAACGCCGTCAATTGAAGAAACAAGAACCGGGTGGGCAGGGGAGTCAGCTTTACTAATATCAAATAAACCGCCGAAAAGGCCTATATCTGTTAAAACTGCGGGACTGAATGTTTCGCGAACACGTTGTTTAATATCACGTACAATTTGATTTCCGGCGTCTATATCGACACCTGCTTCTGCGTATTTTGATGTT
>JAOZNZ010001015.1 GCA_029933535.1 bacterium
ATAAAAGTCCAACAACAGTTTTTATTTTTTCTTCCGAAGTTAACTCATCAATCAAACCAGCATTTTCTAAAATCGGTTTTACCCGCTTAATCAATTCATCAAGTGGAAGATCACGAATATAAACTCCATTCATCCAATCGAGTTTTTCACTGTCAAACTGAGCTCCATTCACACTTACTTTCTTCAATTCAAAATCGTCAATTAATTGTTGTAGCGGCACAACTTCATTATCACTTGAAACTGACCCGCCGAGTAAAGTGAGGAAATTAACAAGAGCTTCAGGCAGATAACCCAATTCACGATATTCCGTAACAGCGGCAGCACCGTGTCGTTTTGATAATTTTCCTCCACCGGGAGCGAGGATGACCGGAAGGTGCGCAAAAACCGGTGGTGGCCAGCCTAAACTATCATAAAGACAAATATGTTTTGGAGTACTTGGTATCCATTCTTCTCCGCGCAAAACGTGAGAAATTTCCATTAAGTGATCATCAACCACATTCGCAAGATGATACGTCGGGAAACCATCACTTTTCAAAATAACAAAATCGTCCTGTCCTTCGTTCGGGTAAACAATATCGCCGCGAATTGCGTCAGAGAATTTTGTTGCTCCGTCAACCGGCATGGCAAAACGAACAACAAACGTCGCACCGTTTTTTTCAAGTTCCGTTTGTTCGGTGTCAGAAAGGTTTCTGCATTTTCTGTCATAACCGGATTTACCTTCTTTCTGGCGTTCTTCGCGCATTATTTTCAGGCGTTCGGAGGTACAGTAACATTTATAAGCTTTACCTTCGCTGACAAGTTTTTCTGCATATTCCTGATAAAGAGCGACACGTTCAGATTGAACATAAGGTCCAAACTCACCGCCTTTTTCTATGCCTTCGTCCCAATCAAGACCAAGCCATTTTAATGAAGCAATAAGATCATCAACAGCTTCAGGGCTGAAACGTGCTCTATCGGTATCTTCTATTCTGAGAATGAAAGTACCATTATTTTTTTTGGCGAAAAGCCAGTTAAAAAGAGCGGTGCGCGCTCCGCCAATATGTAGAAGTCCTGTAGGACTCGGTGCAAATCTAACTCTGATCATTTAATTAGGTT
>JAOZNZ010001016.1 GCA_029933535.1 bacterium
GGCTGCGGACTTATGGGACGCGAATTTGCAAGCTCGGTTGCCCGTTGGTGCCACTTGCCCGGGATGGATGTCAAACCTGAAATAGTAGCCGTTTGTGATTCAAATCCTGATATTCTTAAATGGTACACAAAGAATTTTGATTCTATTGAACAGGTAACCTCAGACTATAAAGAATTATTATCCAATGATAATGTTGACGCGGTTTATATCGCAGTCCCTCATAACTTGCATCAGGAATTTTACTGTGCCGCGATTGAAGCCGGAAAACATTTATTAGGAGAAAAGCCATTCGGTATAGATAAAGCTGCTAATGATGTAATAACAGAGTGTATAAATAAACATCCCGATGTTTTTGTGCGCTGTTCAAGCGAATCACCATTTTTCCCTGCTTTGCAAAAAGTCGGTAAAATGATAGAGGAGGATGTTTTTGGCACTATTCTTGAAGTTAACAGCGGGTTTTTGCATTCTTCCGATATGGATTTCAGCAAGCCAATAAATTGGAAAAGAATGCTTAAATTCAATGGCGAATATGGTTGTATGGGCGATCTCGGTATGCACGCATTGCATATGCCTTTTAAGGCCGGCCTGATACCTAAAAATGTCAGAGCTATCCTTTCAAATGTTGTGAAAGAAAGACCGGACGGCAAAGGCGGCATGGTTAAATGTGAAACATGGGACAACGCGACACTTTTTTGTGAGACAGTTGAAACTAAAAGCGGGAATGAATTCCCAATGACAATAAAAACTCAAAGAATCGCGCCGGGCAATAAAAACACCTGGTATCTGGAAATTATCGGTTCCAAAACTTCTGCTAAGTGGTCAAGTAAACAGGTAAACACTCTCGAAATTCTTGAATATACCGGCGGTGAACAAGCTTGGCAGGTTATTGATATGGGACACGAAATGGCGTACAAATCTATTACAGGCGGAATATTCGAAGCAGGATTTTCAGATTCAATTTTGCAGATGTGGGCTGCGTTCCTTTATGAACTGAATCACGGAAAACCAATAACCAAATTTGCCGGTTGCGTAACGCCGGACGAAGTAGCATTAAGCCATAAGTTGTTTACTGCGTCTTTGGAATCACAGAAAAA
>JAOZNZ010001017.1 GCA_029933535.1 bacterium
TGAGCACCTGTAACAGAGAAAACAGCTTCACAAATCGGACTCCACTCTACCGCTCCGGAATCGAAAACGCGGGATTTAATTTGAGTTGTTTTTGTTAAGGGAATAGGGGATGAATATGTTGATCCATGAATTGCGCCACCGGGATTTCTCGGGTCGGTGCCGTCTGTTGTGTAATAAATTATGCCGGCGGAATTAGCGTTATGAATTGAAACTTCAAAACCGGAAGATATTGAGCCGCCATGCTGATTAAAATAAGGTGCGCGAGTATTCGGCCATAAATTCTCATTACTGAATTGCTGGAAAACATAAGGTCTGCGCTGAGGAATCCATTGTGTTCGTGTACGAGCATCGAAAGTTTCAGAGAAGAAAGACTCAAACATTGGTTTTATAATAGTTTCAAGCGTGTTCCACTTTGAGAGCAAATTGTTTTCCATCATACATCCGTTATTAAAGTAATGTTTCTGAATTCTATCAGCGAAAAGGAGCCGAAATTCAGCGCTGCGTTTAACACTTTGCCAAATATTAGCTATAGGAGTGTCTTCGCCGTTCAAGCCTTCACCTCCGCCGGCTTTCAAAGCGGGATTTTTATTAAAAGCGTCTTTGTCAATATTATTTAAGCCGTTATTAAAGAAACATCCTTCAGCATCCCAAACATAAAATCTGAAAACACCCGAATCGGAACGCTCGCGCGCCACGTTCCAATTATTATTTGGCCAATCCCAATTTGCGCCGTATGTTTCAACGAGAATATAATCAGCATAATTAATCATATCCATCATTTGAATAGCGGTATTATAATTGTTTAAGATTTCTAAATCGTGAGATTGAAGAAAATTAAGAAGTTTGTTCCATTCAATTAAATCACCTTCTTCAGCTAATGATATGCCAACGGAAAGATTCCCTTGTCGAATGATGTCCCAATCTTCATTACTGTTATAATGTTCTTGAAAGAATTTTGTATCATATCTTTCGACAAGATTATAGTAAGCTCTTTGCACGCCGTTAACGAACAGCCACGAGATGCATCCTTTACTGCACACATTACCCATATTAATAAAATTTCTTCTAACGAATTCGTCTGTTATGAAAGGGT
>JAOZNZ010000357.1 GCA_029933535.1 bacterium
GGTCGTACCCGATTATTTGTAAATAAGTTGCGTGCTATCCGTATGTTATGATGTTTTAGACCTACAAAATAGTCGTTAGAGTGTTAATTTTACCATCAAAAAAGGTCTTCTAAGCAAATTTGCTCTGCTCATCATTCTTTAGTGTTGTCATTTGACAACAAAATAAAATCATGTTTGTATTTAAATGATTTTGTCGCTAAATAATTTTGTATATAAAGATATTAAATTAAGAAACTTCAATGTTCTTATTCTCTTATCCACGAGCGCCTTCGGCCTCGGGACAAGTTGTGGTTAATTTTTTTCGTGTTCATTCGTGTCTATTCGTGGTTAAACAGTTTTCGTGTATTTCGTGGTTATGTAAAAAATTAAAGAAAATGGTATAATAACAAATAATAAATTAACCTAATTATTAATTAATAAAATTAAAATCCCCCGAACCCACTCCCGATAGAATAATCGGGATGTTCCACTTTACAAAAAATGGGAATAAAATATGAACTTAACTCAGAAAATCTTGAATGTACATTTGATGAACGGAAATCCTGTCCCGGGTGAACGTGTGGGAATTAAAATTGACCAGACTTTAACTCAGGACGCTACCGGTACAATGGCTTATCTCGAATTCGAAGCAATGGGTATCGACCGCGTGTGCACAGAACTTTCGGTATCTTATATTGATCATAATATGACTCAGCAAGGTCCTAATAATATGAACGACCATGCTTATCTTCAAACTACCGCGGCAAATTTCGGCGTTTATTTTTCCCGCGCCGGAAATGGAATTTGTCATCAGGTCCATCTTGAACGATTTGGTGCGCCGGGTAAAACTATGCTTGGCTCTGATTCTCATACGCCCACAGGTGGCGGTTTGGGAATGATAGCAATCGGTGCCGGAGGATTGAACGTTGCTCTTGCAATGGCCGGTAAACCTTTTATGATGTCTTATCCGAAAGTTATCGGAGTAAAACTTACCGGTGAACTTCAACCGTGGGTCGCTGCTAAAGATGTTATTTTAAAACTTCTCTCAATTCTTACAACTAAAGGTAATGTGGGCTGCATTGTTGAATATTTCGGCGATGGAGTTAAAACTTTATCCGTGCCGCAACGCGCGACAATAACAAACATGGGCGCTGAACTCGGTGTAACAACAAGTGTTTTTCCCTCAGATGAAAAAACACGAGATTTCTTAAAAGCGCAGGGAAGAGATAATGTTTATCGTGAACTTAAAGCTGATGAAAACGCTGAATATGATAGAATTATTGAAATTAATCTCGCTGAACTTGAACCGCTTGTTACTCAATCACCTTCACCGGATAATGTAAAAACTTTTTCCGAAGTTGAAGGCACAAAAGTTAATCAGGTGATTATCGGCTCATGTACAAATTCTTCGTTTCGCGATCTGACTATTGCCGCAGAAATTATTAAAGGTAAAACCGTTCATCCGGAAACCAGTTTCGCTATCGCTCCGGGAAGCCGGCAGGTTCTTGAAATGATCGCTGAAAACGGTACCCTTGCAACTTTTATAAAATCCGGCGCGAGAATTCTGGAGTCATCGTGCGGAGCTTGTATTGGCCAGGGCGCATCACCGGGAGAAAACGCCGTCAGTGTAAGAACTTTTAACAGAAACTTTGCCGGAAGAACAGGTACAAATAATGATAACGTTTTTCTCGCAAGTCCGGAAGTGGCAGTTGTTGCCGCACTTACAGGCAAGTTAACCGACCCACGCAAATCCGGATTTGAATATCCTGATGTAAGAGAACCAAAAGAATTTAAAATCGATGATTCGATGATAATTGTTCCTCCTGCAGCAGGAGAAGCTCCGCAGATAAAAAGAGCCTCAACTATCGGTGCGCCACCTGAAAATATACCTTTGCCCGAAAACATTGATGGAAATGTAGTTATAAAAGTTGAAGATAAAATTACTACTGATCACATTATGCCTGCAGGACCTTTTTTGAAATTCAGATCCAATATTCCGGAATATTCTAAAGCTGTTTTTAATTGTTTTAATGAAAACGGAAAACCTTCTTTTGATGAACGCGCTGCCGAAATTCGTGATGAAGGTAAACATGGTATTATTGTCGCGGGAGAAAGTTATGGGCAGGGAAGTTCACGTGAACATGCGGCGATTTGTCCTATGTATCTTGGAATAAAGATTGTTGCGGCAAAATCTTATGAAAGAATTCATAAAGAAAATCTTGTTAATTTCGGGATTCTACCTCTGACATTTTCAAATAATGAGGATTATGATAAAATAAATGAGAATGATAACGTAATGATCGAAAATATTCGACTGCAATTGAAAAATAAAAATACAATTACTGCTAAATTAAAATCCGGCGATGTGATTGAATTGAAACACGATCTTACTTCTGAACAAATTGAGACTATCCTCGCAGGCGGGATATTGAATCAGAAAATATAACCCGAAATAGAATTAACCTAATTTCTAATTAACCTAATTAACCTAAAAAATGTCTAATGTCCAAAATTCAAAATGTCCAAATTGGTGTATTGGGTTTTGTGTATTGGAACTTGTTTAGAAATTAGATCAATTAGATCAATTAGATCAATTAGATCAATTATCCATGTATCTTATTAATGTTAAAGATGACTTTTGCGCGGCGCATTTCCTTAAATGGCCTGACGGTTCTGCTGAAGGATTGCACGGTCACAACTGGAAAGTTGAGATCGCCGTAAAATGCGATGAATTAGATGAAGCTGGTTTAGGGATAGATTATCTTTTTATTTATAAACATCTGCATGAAATTTTGAACGAAAAACTTGATCACAAAAATCTGAACTGTTTGAAAGAATTTAATGATAAAAATCCAACAAGCGAAAATGTCGCAAAATGGATTTTCGATCAGATGAGCATAGTGGTAAAAAATAAAAACACTAAGGCAATCGTACAATCAATTACTATTTGCGAAACAGATAACTTTTGTGTAACATATGAAAAGTAACATAAGCTCTTGACCGGGTATGCTGGGTTCCAGCTTATGGATTAATGGATTGATAGATTAGTAAATAATAAATCATAAATAATAAATCATAAATAGATCATGATCGACTATACTTCACCAAAAAATGGAATGAAAGTTACCGTAATCGGCGATGGAGCATGGGGGACCGCGCTCGGAGTCTTACTGTACGAAAAAGGATATGATGTGCAAATATGGGGCGCTTTTCCTGAATATACCAGAGAACTTATAAAAGCCCGACAGAATTATCGTTATTTGCCTGGAATACCTTTGCCGGAAAAACTCGTTTTTACAAGTGACATCGATAACGCATTACTAAATACCAGATTAATTGTTATGGCTGTTCCGTCTCATGTGATGCGGGAAGTGGCTCACAAGGTTGCAGGCGCGTTAAAAGAACCTGCACCTTTTGTAAATGTTGCCAAAGGATTAGAAGCGGGTACATTGAAAAGAATGAGCCAGGTCATTTCCGAAGAAACAGGACTGCCGCAAGTAGCAACACTTTCAGGTCCAAGTCATGCGGAAGAAGTAGCGCGTAAAATGCCGACTGCTGTAACTTCTGCTTCCGAACAACGGTCTCTCGCAGAATTTGTGCAGGAAGTTTTTTCATGCGACACCCTGCGTGTTTATTCAAATACAGATATTATCGGTGTTGAATACAGCGCAACTCTTAAAAATATTATCGCTGTTGCTGCAGGAGTTGTTGATGGGTGCGAATATGGCGATAATGCTAAATCCGCACTTGTTACACGCTCGCTTGTGGAAATGATCAGGTTCGGCACAGCAATGGGTGGAAAGGTTGAATCTTTTTTCGGCCTTGCAGGTGTAGGTGATTTGATAACAACGTGTTTCAGTAAACACGGACGTAACCGCGCTTTTGGCGAAAGAATTGCTAAAGGTATGTCTGTAGAGGATGCCCTTAATGCCTCAGTTGGTGTTGTTGAAAGTTATCGTAATGCAAAAGCAATTCATGAACTTGCTATAAAATTGAAAATTGTAATGCCGGTTACTGAAGTGGTTTACAAAGTCCTATACGAAAATATGGACATACAAACCGCACTTACATCGTTAATGACAAGAGAGAAAAAGTCTGAATTCGCGATAGGTAAGAAAATAGAGAAATGGCTTAAACTGCAATTATTACGCTTGAGAGTAACTTTAACCATGGGATGAGTCGCGCTCAAACGCGAATTGCGCTTTCGCGCAATAGTAACCAGTAATCGGTAATCAGTAACCATATGCTGAACCCAAAATGTCACGGAGCGCAGCGGAGTAAATTGTCAACCATTAATC
>JAOZNZ010000358.1 GCA_029933535.1 bacterium
ACCACTCACTACTCACTATTCACAACTCACCATTAACTATTAACTATTTGCTAATTTACCGGTTTTTTAGTAAAATAAATATAGTATATTAGTCTTTGCCTATAAACATTATGAAAATACGATTTATTATATCCCGCATGATTTTTTTTCTTAGATTACAGGTCCAACGCTCGTTTCTAAACAAAATTTCTCCTGTAAATGCGGCGCGTAATCAAGTCAAAGGTATCGCTCTCGTAGCTGTTCTGGCTATTCTTACTGTTCTGGCTTTGCTTGCAGCATCATTTATGGTTTCCACAAACATTCAGACAAAAGCTGGTGAATCAAGTGTTAATGCGATGAAAGCGCGGTTTCTTTCTCAATCCGGATATCAGCACGCACTTTCTTTAATTCAAAATGATAATTCACCGGAAGGACTGACTTGTGATTCCCCTGAAACTGACCCCCAATTATTCTCGTCCAAATACACAAATAAATGGTATTTGGTAAAAAATCACAATGGTGATTTAATTGGGAGATATAAACTTGAAATAACGGATGAATCTGGAAAGCTTAACATTAATACATTACAATCTCTTGCCGAGCATGCGATGATTTACAGCAAAAGAAGCGGCAAATCATCACGAAAAGATCCGCTTTTTTCTCTCTTGTCTCCTAAAGCAATAAGAGCATTGCGTGCCTATCAATACGGCCCGAATAAAGTGCCCGGAATGAGAAATGTTGACGATAATAAAAATAACGTGGCTCTTGAAAATGACGGCCTGGATAATAATTATAATGGTGTTATTGATGAAAAAAATGAAGGCGTAGATGAACCCGCGGAATACAACACACTTTATCCTTCAGGTGATGACAAAACAATTGATTCCATTTCTGAAATACCCGGCATAATTGCTAATAAAAAAAGCTCATCAATCCTTAAAGGACTTTCAAAATATTTGACAACTTATTCAATTAGTCATTCAAAAAGTTTATGGTCTGATGACAGGCAAATTTGCATTAACGGCGGTAATGTCCGCGAACTTTCCCGGGCAATCCGTTCGATTAAAGACAAAAAATCTATAAGCAAAACTTCTCAGGGTCTTTCAAGATTAGTTTGTAATATCATGGACTTCCGCGATGAAAATCACTCCCTTTCAACTCATGGCGGTAGTTATGGCATTGAAGCAATTTGCTTTAATGAAATTATGGCTAATGACGGAAGTCACATGCTTGAACCACATGTTAAAAATTGGATTCCTACAGGGAACGGCAACCAACTCGAAGAAAAATATTGCGGGGTTGTCGGTGCAATGCTTGACCCTTATGACAAAAATGGAGATGAACCCGTTGCGAAATACCCAATGCGGCCAACTTCTGTTAGGAAAGTTGGAAATAACGTGAAAATTATTTATAATGGTCCTCCTATAAGAAGTTCAATTGATTTTACTGTTGATTATAAAAAACTTTTTAACACTTTAAAATCGCGCGGAAAAACTCAGGGGGAGAATATTCTCTATCCTATGAATTTCTGGAAAAATGCTCACGTTATCTTTCGTACTAATCAAACTCATACTGTTATAGATGAAAATCCAAAAAATCTGCCTAAAGTTATTTCTAGCGATGCAAGAAGTATAACTATTGAAGGTACATACGGAAACGGTAAAAGTTCTTACGATACAATGATGCAAATTTACAATGATTCAAGCAAAAAGGTGGGATTCTGGCTTAATAATCACTGGGAAAGAATGTGGGGACAATTTACCGTTTATCCTCAATGCTCCGAATGGGCTATTACTGAAATCCGGCCTAGAACTTATTTTCGCGTTTATGTCGGAAATAATTCGTTCACTCCTATCGCTTTTAAAGATAATTCTTCCGGGCTGGATTGTGACGGAAATCCTTCTTCATACTCTGAAGTTGAAGAACATATGCTCAAATGGCCTTATAAAGATGGCATTCCCATTCGTACAGACGCAAAAGGTATGATTGATATCATCGTTACCTCCTCAAAAAACTGTAACGGTAAAAGACCGGCTTCACGTATTAATAAATGGTTGGATATAAACAGCTCAATAGAAAAAAATACTACCAAAAGTGTTATGACTCATAATATCTTTATGAGACCCGATATCGTTGAACTTATTAACGTTAGCGATAAACCCGTCAGCCTTACCGGATGGCGCGTTATGATCAATACCGGCTCAGTAGCAAAAGAACTTTGCAGGATTGATTCCGCTACTCATTATTCTCCCGCAAGCGGCGGATTTTTAGTTGACGAGAATCCTGTCATTCCTTCCCGAGGTTACGCTTACCTCACAAGCGATAAACAAATTTTCGGGATCGAATACGGTGCAAGTAAAAATGAAACCTGGGGCGATAGCGCTAAAGAACAATATCCATGTTACGAACTGCCTCAGGATACCTGGGGCGTTTGGTATAAAATTAAAGGCTTCCGGCCCGCTAATAGAAATTTATGGTCGGGTGGCGCTCCTTCTCCCGATAATAATATCATCCTCGATGGCGCTGACTTTACTGAAGGCGAAATCGCTGGCGAAATGATCGAATTCAGAAGCGATAGAGGAACTTATAAAGGTAATAATCTGAACGGCTTTAGAAGAATGGTTACCGGTAATACAAAAGACGCAGTCGAAATCCTTTATGGACAGGCAGGAAACGCTCCATGTGATATTCGTGTAGGTGATTATGCTGTCCTCCTTGGTATGCCCCGCTTAGGCGGTTTTTTATCCCTTACTCTAAGAAATGAATATAATCAAATTACTTCTCGTACTCTTGAATATGGTCAAACCGACTTCCAGGATTTTGATGTCTCAACTGAACGTCCTGACCCTACCGTTTTTGATGTATGGAAAACAACTAAAAGAACTACTTTTGGTGGAACTTTCAGAGAAGCCAGATCGCGCGATATAAAAAAAATCGTCGGCACAACCGTCCTTAATCGACCTCTTGGCACTTTTGAAGACCTGCTTAAAATAAGTTCAGGAAAAGAAAATGTTTCTTACCATACAAACGAAAAAGAAGCCTCTAAATTCTTGCAGACTATCGGGCCGGCTCTTACTATGGATATGATCCGCCTTGATGCCGAAGCTGAAGACGCATGGATTGGCGCCGCGAATTCATGGGATTCCACTTTGGGAATTGTTACCAGCTGTGATAAGTCTGCTATTGCTGTAAAAGGAAAAAAATGGGAACCGGAAATTTGGCGCAATAACACTTTGACTATTCTTTCCGGCAAACTGCGCGGTGAACAATTCAAAATCGCCGACAACAACCGTTCATCTCTTAAAATCAAAGGTCGCTCAACAAACAAACGTGCATTGTTGTCAGCATCGCGTGGGGACAAATGTACTGTTGGCCCTCCATACAAAACGCCATTATTTTATACACGAAAAGAAAATGAAGAAGGGAAATGGGAATGGAAGAACACAGGCCTCAATCCAAACATTAATTATGACCTTTATCTTTTTGGTATGAATGATTCAATTAATACTACTGAATTTCTTGAAGAAAATCATAACGCAAGAATTACTGTTAAAGTCTGGAATTATAAATCAAAAAAATGGGACCTGCCACCTAAAAAACGCTACTCTTATGATAAAAACGATTCAGTCTATTTCGGTAGATTATCAAAAAATAATATCAGCGATAAAGGTGCAGTGAAAATCTCCGTGACTCCACACAACTTGAACGATATGGAATGCAGCGGTACTGCATGGTTGGATTATGTCCTCCTAACTCCAATTGAACATCCGGGTAGAATTAACGTCAATACAGCTACCGAACGCGTGTTAGCAGCTTTACCGGGCATAGATAATACTATCGCGCAAAACATCGCTAAAGGAATTTCTAAAAACGGGAAAGCAGTCAGACCATATAAAAGTGTTTATGACCTGCTTCATGTTAGAGGTATAACTCCAATCTTAATGTGCAAAATCGCAAATTATATCACAACACGAACCGACACATATCGCGTAAATGTTATTGCTGAAATCCTAAAACCTTCATGCGAAAATCCTAAAGAAGATGTCGACACTTCTCAAATTATTTCTAAAAATAATATAACTTTTCTAGTCGAAAGAATACCCGAACCGGACAACAAATGTAAACTGAAACTTCTGGAAACTATCGACTTAAGGTAAGCCGCGCTCGTGACCCGCGCATGCCGGGTTCCTAGCGCGAGCAATGGAGTGGTGAAGTGGAGGGACGCTGTCCCCAGCGTCCTAAATGGAGTAGTGGAGTAGTGGAGTGGTGGAGTGGTGGAGTGGTGGAGTGGTGGAGT
>JAOZNZ010000359.1 GCA_029933535.1 bacterium
TTGTTAAGTGTCATTCCTTTATACCTTACAAAAGGAAGCCCGTATCCAATTGTTTTATTTGCAGGGATAGGTTTCATTATTGGATGGTTGATTAATGAAATTATTAAACCGGGACCGCAACAATTTTTCAAAGGTAAAGGATGGTTACTTGCGTTTGCCGCAATAACAATTATCAGTGCAGCAGGAACTTTTTTCAGATATTGCCCTCCGTGGTTATGGAAAGTTCCGGCTTTTCTTTCCGAGATAGTAAATCACAAAAACATGACCAGGATTGATGCGGTTAGATACACAATGTTTGTATTTGCAAATATGTATCTTGGAATTCTGCTTATTTGTGCAGTACAAAATATTTTGACCAAATTTAAAAGCAAATCTATAAATATTCGGACTATAATTATTTGGACAATTTTACTTGGCGGAACCTGTGCTGCTGCTTTTGCTATCTATCAAGTAACAAACAATATAAATTTCTGCGCAAATAAGGCTTATTATTGGATTCGATTAAAGCGTGCAAATGGAACATGCACAGATCCAAACGCGTTAGGCGCATTTATTTCTTTGTGTGTAACGATCTCATTATTAAAAATTGCTTTCAGCGGGTCAAACAAAACTATATCTGCGTGGTTGCAAAGACTTTTTGCTATAATTTTAACTGTTGTTTTTCTGCTCGCGATCCAATATTCAGGTTCAAGAACAGCTTTACTTTCAACTTTGTTAGCTTTATCTTGCGCGGTTTTTGTCGGTGTTTATTATTATACAGATTTATTTACAAAAAATATTAAATATTCAAAACTTATTAAATCCGCTATCGTAATTTTGATGATTGGTATTTATGCTACCGGTATTGTTTTATTGCCTAAAGCAATAAATTATACTGATAAGAAAATTCGTGTAACCAGTGCAAGTACTTCGCTTAAACGTCGCCTGAAAAGAGATTTCAGATTATTTAAAAGATATGGCGGCGGGGTTCTGGGGTTGGTTAATGATAAACGAAGACTTATGTACTGGAAATACGCGAGAATTATGTGGAAAGATTATCCTTTTTCAGGGATAGGGCTTGGCGCATATGTTGTAGAGCTGCCCAATTACACATCGGCAAAAAAGGAACGCTTATTCAGAGTGGATAATGCATGTAATTACTACTTCCATTACGGCGCGGAGATGGGAATACCAGCTATATTATTTATGGGAATGTTTCTTGGAACATTAATTGTTATGATGATAAAAGGAATAAAGAATTCTTCTTCTCTCTCAACTTTTGATGTGCATCAAAGACTCGTTTTATTAATAGCTCTGCCTATTTATCTGATAATTTTGATTTTCGGTGTGCATACCCTTGCGTATGAATTTAATATCGCTTTCTCTATTCTGCTCGGTGTTATTGCATCTTATCAGGACCCTCTTAAAAATAATAAAGAAATCCCCCGGCAAGTAAAAGATATGAAATATATTGTTGCGGCGCTGGTTATCATTATGATTATATTTTATGCCTGGCGAATCAGGGAAAATAATAAAACTTCCTTGAATAGCGAGCGCAGACAGGCTGCTTATGGTTTGAAGATTGAAAAAGGATGGGGAAAATGGGAAAAATGGAAAGGAGTTCCTTTTAAGCATAGATGGATTAAAAAGGTTGCGCATATAATTTTGAACCGCAAAGATTTATTACTCGGTTTTCCTATTATAAGCAGTAATCCAAAACTTGCAGAAAATCCTCAAAAAGTTTCTTTTTATGTTAATGGGGATATGATTACAGAAACAACTCTTAATAAACCGGGAGAATGGAAATTAATTAAATTTCCCGCACCGTATGCAGACGCTTTTATACATTCTTTTTCGCCACACGTTTCTGTAAGAATTGAAGTTGATAAATTATGGAATCCAAGCAATGTGAGCAGTAATGAGGATGTTCGTAATTTGGGTATTACAGTCGGTAAGCACAGATGGTTAACTCCGGAAGGAGAAATGGGTGGTTGGTATGATGTGGATTTTCTTAATGATACATATTTTCGATGGTCAGGAAAATATGCCTGGAGAAAGATTATTGTTGGTCCTGAGCACAAACTAAAAATTCCGCTTTCGGCTGCCAACATCTTATTAAAATGGTGGCCTATGGATGTCGCTGTCTATTTTAATAATAAATACATAGATACCGTTACCTTTAAAAATAAAACGTGGAAAAATTATACTTATCCAATCCCTGAAAGTTTCCAGACAGGCTCAACAGGTATTGTTGAATTCGTTTCTTCCAGAACATGGATCCCTAAAAATTATGGGTTTCGTGACCCGCGTGTGCTTGGTGTAGCTGTTGGTGAAATAATGTCAGAATGAAAAAAATACAATTTAATATAGCAGAAAAAATTGTCTTGATGCTGAAACAAAACGACTATAACCTTTGTTCAGCAGAATCTTGTTCAGGCGGCGGGATTGCTAAGGCATTGACCGATGTCCCGGGATGTTCAAAAATTTTTGCCGGTGGAGTTGTTGCATATTCAAATACAATTAAAATCCGGCTGCTTTACGTCTCTGAAGAAACACTTGAAATGTTTGGCGCTGTGAGCGAAGCAACTGCAATTGAAATGGTTAATGGCGCTTCAAATGTTTTTGGCGCTGATTTCTGTATCGCTTCTACCGGACTTGCAGGTCCTTCAGGAGGAACGATAAAAAAACCGGTTGGAACTGTTTGGCTTGCTGTTGCGACGCCAAGAAATGTCATTACATTAGAATGCCGTTTTACCGGTAATCGTGAAAGTATTCGGGAACAAACAATTACTAACGGATTAAAATTTTTAAAAGAAGAAATACAAAATTATATTGATAGTTAATTAATAATTTAACAAAAAAGGAGATAAAATGGCTACTAAAAAAGAAATTAACGACCGCGCTAAAGCTCTTGATGCTGCACTCGGACAAATCGAAAAACAGTTTGGGCAAGGGTCAATTATAAAACTCGGAAGTGATTTCGCGGTGAATATCGATCATATTCAAACCGGCGCAATTACTCTGGATATGGCACTCGGAGTTGGTGGTATTCCTAAAAGTCGCGTAACAGAAATTTATGGTCCTGAATCTTCCGGAAAAACAACTCTCGCTCTCAGCGTTGCGGCGAATGCACAAAACAACGGCGGGGTTGTTGCCTACATTGATGCTGAACATGCTGTTGACCCGGGCTATGCAAGAAAAATTGGTGTTAATGTCGAAGAACTTCTTATTTCTCAACCTGATTGCGGTGAAGATGCGCTTAGCATTACTGAAACTCTTATTCGCTCAAACGCTGTTGACCTTGTTGTTATTGATTCAGTTGCAGCTCTGGTGCCAAGAGCAGAAATTCAAGGTGAAATGGGCGATCATTTTGTCGGTCTTCAGGCAAGACTTATGTCACAGGCATTAAGAAAACTTACGGGCGTTATCGGCCGTTCAAAATGTGCGTGCGTTTTTATTAATCAAATTCGTGAAAAAATCGGCGTTATGTTCGGAAATCCCGAAACAACTACCGGAGGAAGAGCATTGAAATTCTATTCTTCTGTTAGATTGGATATTAGAAGAATCGCTACATTAAAAGACTCTCAAGGCGAAAGCATTGGCATCAGAGCACGAGTTAAAGTTGTTAAAAATAAAGTTGCTGCGCCATTCAAAATAGCTGAATTTGACATTATGTATGATGAAGGTATTTCTTCAGAAGGAGCACTTCTTGATGTTGCTGTTGATAAAGAAATTGTAAGTAAAAGAGGCGCTTGGTTCAGTTGGGGAGAAACACGGCTTGGGCAAGGACGTGATGCGGTAAAAGAACTTCTTAAAAATGATCCCGAACTTTGCAAAAAACTTGACATAGCTGTAAAAGAAAAAATAGGCTATAGCAAAACCGAAAATAAAGAAACTCCCGACGAAACAAAAGAAATCGATGTTGAATTGTAACGTAAGCTTCTTGCTTTGAGTTTTAACAGTTCCAATAAACATTTTTTGCCGGTTGGAAAAATCAACTCGGAAAATGGAGGGCAATAAACTCCCTACTTTGGGGACTCATATTAGTAAGAACTGAAATATTTAATCATATCGAATATCGAACACCGATCAACGATTTAAGATTTAAGAAGTAAAAACGCGTGAGTAGTGAGTGATGAGAATGCGCGAATCACCGATTACGGATCACAACCCACGGTACACAAAGTGCGTTTTGGGTTTTCATGCTCCAACGGAGCATTTCATTATAGCCCAGGGTTAACAACCCTGGGGATAATGTCAGAACATATTTATGCTCTGAAAGAGCATCTCAAA
>JAOZNZ010000360.1 GCA_029933535.1 bacterium
TCACTCATAATACTAACCTCTCAGGTACGTAGTTTCGACCCGAAACTACTGTTTTTTTAAGAACATACATACATAAGTCAGCATAAATATTTTTTTAAACAAGCTATTTGGGGTCCAAATAGCGTACTTTGATTACTTAACATCACCCTTGTTTTTTCGCAACTTATCAAAAAAACTGTCTAATAATCCCTTGCATTCCTCTTCCATTACACTTTCTATCACTTCAACCTTATGAACATTTTTCGCATACTGCGTAATACCAAAATTCGATAAAACTCCGCCCTGCTGCCAGTCACGCGCACCGAAAACCACACACTTTAACCTTGCCTGAACAATAGCGCCGGCGCACATTGGACACGGTTCTAATGTTACGTACATTGTACAATCACAAAGTCGCCAGTCTTCTAACGCGGAAGATGCCTGCGTTAGAGCAATCATTTCGGCGTGGGCTGTAGCATCATGCAATCGTTCAACCTGATTATGCGCTTTACCAATCACCTCGTTATTGTGAACGATGACAGCGCCAACCGGGATTTCGTTTTCATCGGCTGCAGCAGCAGCTTCCCGCAACGCAATTTTCATAAAATATTCGTTAGTAAAAATCATGGAATTATTTTAGCAGTTATTTTCCAAACAGTCAACAACGTAAAAATACTGAAATAATGGATTAATGGATTGGTGGATATGGAGTGCAGTAATAAAGCCGCGATAGCGGGATTTACTGCGCGGGCGCGAAGCGATCGAAATAATTTGGAGTGGTGGAGTGGTGGAGTGGTGGAGTAGACAGGATGGACAAAACTGACACCTGACACCCGACACCTGACACCTGACACCTGACACCTGAAACCTAATTAAGCATTGACTTTTTTTCCACTTTATGTTATTTTTTTATATAACTATTAAAATTTAATATAAATCCCCCTTACCCCCCCTTTAGAAAAGGGGGAATTGTGAAAATTATGATAAACGTTCAAATTCTACCGGAACCTAAATCGGCTAAATTTAGCCAGCAAACCCTTAATCTGAAAAAAAGATTGTCCGGGAAAGTTTTGCAATCCATTGATAAAACTATCAAAGATTTCCCGCATCGTGCCGAACGCGCGTTAACAGCAGTTGGACTCAAGGTAAAATTTATTGAAGTAGATAAATTTTCAGATCAAGAATACAAAATTGAGATTGGAACGAAAGGGATAATTGTTTTTGGAGGCAGCACCAATGGATTATTTCATGGTTATCAATCCCTGCTTCAGATTTTATCTCAATGTGAAAGTAAAATTCCATGCGGGATTATTCAAGATAATCCCGACATTGAAACACGTTCATACCATTTGGATTTACGATCACATAAATTTAAAGCTGCTTATATTAAAAATCTCTTCCGGGAACTTGCAAAACTTAAATTCAATACTGTAGTTATTGAATATCAGGATACCTTCCCATTTTCCAAAGAAAAATTCATAACGGGAAATCTTCATTTCTCAAAAGAACAAATAACTGAATTGAATAAAGCTGCAAGTGATGTTGGTATAGAATTAATTCCTTATCAAAATGTTCTCGGACAATTAGATTATATTCTCGGACTCGAACCATACGACAATCTTGCGATAAAAACTACTGCTAATTTTCTTTGCAACAGAGTTCTTGATGTCTCTAATAATAAAGCCGTTAAATTAATTGCCGGATTGCTTGATGAGTTAGCAACAGCTCACACAAGTAAAAAGATTTTTCTAGGCGCTATGAACGATAGTACTGTCTGCCAGAAGAATGACGAAGTGTTATGTGAAAAAAGAGCTGCTCATCTTGCTAATCTTGCTAAATTAGTTGCCAAAAAAGGTCAAACACCAATTATTTGGGCTGATTTATTTGATACATGTCCGGATATTCTTTCAGAACTTCCTGAAAAAGCTATAATTGTCACCCGGCATTTGAGTACACAAACAGAACTTTCAAAACAAATTAAACTTTTTAACGATGCCGGACTTAATCCCGCAGCCTCAGCAACAATTCTTCGGTCACCCGACAATGAATTTGCACGCGACACATCAAGGGCAGTACAGAATATAGCTGAAGCATCAAAGGTAGTTAAAAAGTCGCCTGCAAACGGTTTATTTATTTATTCTTCAACCACCATTGACGACACACCAATAAAGCCTGCTAACGGCTATCCTGTTGATTTTATGTTTGGTTCACGAAGAATGCATATGGATACTACCTGGTATTCAATTTCCGCGGCAGCTGAATTCGGCTGGAATGCGTCTAATCCTGATGAGAAACATTTCGAAGCCGGATGGCCATTATTCTTTTTTGGCTCTAACGACAAAAAATTATCTTATCTTCAGCATCGTCAGTCCAAAGATTATTTTTCCGGTGCGACAAACGCCGAAATTACGCGTGATAGAAAAAGGATAATTAAACTTATAAGTGAGTTGAAAACTCCGCGCAAAAAAGAAATCCTTGATTTTATTGACTTTTACGCCCGACTAGCCATTCACGCGGTACATGTAAGGCAAATTTTCAGTCATCCACCAAAAAAACAGGAAGTCGCTTTATTGCGTGGTGAAATATCCCGTTTGAAAGATAAGCATTCTATTATTATGAAAGATTCTCTTTACAGCCGTGAAATTTCAGATGAGCAAAATTATTTCTTCGGTCATACAGAAATCCTGCTGAAAAGATTGGGGAGGAAATGATAATATTTTGGATTTGTGATTTGTGATTTTGGATTTCCAATTTCAAAGTCCGTTTCGTCTGTTTTGTCCGTTTCTTAGGACAGACTAAACAGACTAAACGGACAGCCGCTCTTCAGACATTTCGACCTTCATCCAAACCTTAAAACTTTGAAATTTCTTCTTAAAAACGGGCGAGTTCAAAAGCATCACTTTCAAAGAGTTAAAGAAAACAGAAATTAAGTTAACAAAATAAAAAGATAGCGGAAATAATTATTCAGACAAATCAAAATCACTGAAGTTAACTGATTCACTCATCGGTTGTCCGCTCTTTTTGAAAGTAACTGTCATCTCTCCATTAATATTAGAAAAAGTTGCTTTAGCAGGTTCATCACTTTTAACTTCTATATCAGGACCGCAATTAGCTGAGATTTCCAAATCGGTAACATCATCATTTGAGACATTCGGTCTTTCAACATTCCAGCTTCCGTTGTCATTCAATGATAAAGTATTACAAGTATAATCATTTGTAGTAGCGATTGCGACACTAATGATAAGACATGATGCTAAAGTAAGTTTTAGTAGAGCATTCATATTATCTCCTGAAATTTGTAGATGTAAGTTAGTTGTTTAGACATATTATATCATAAATATCAAAAAACGGCAAACTCCCGCAAGAGATACTCTGTTTTTTGGATAGCATCTATTTTAAAGCAACTTATATCTGCAATTGAAATCCCCCTAACCCCCTTTATGAAAGGGGGATTAACTTGAAAATGCAAGATTAAAATCTATAACCAAAGTGGCGCAGATGCGGGAGATGTTTTGCTTAACTTTCCTGTTTGAAGTAAATGATCAAGCTCATAAAGAAGTCTATCTTTATCTTTTGGAAAACGGCCTTCCATAGGCAAAATATTTGATGAGTGGTTGGCGCGGAAAACACAGTTTTCCAAGTTTAATCCCGCGATTATTTCACGCAGTTCTTCTACTGCCTGAAATTCAGTTAGTTGTACAAAACTCCCTGTTTGTTCACCTTCATAAAATTCTGTTCCGGAGATCGGGATAACTCGCAGGGCAGAAAGAAGTCGCGGCTGCATGTCGTTAAGCATTTCGGATGTGGCAACAGCGTGCCGGGAAGTATTTTGTTGTCCCCCTAGTCCAATTAATATCATAACTGACATTCGCAGGCCGGAGGATTGTGCTTGTTGAGCTGCTTCAACCATTTCGCGAGCGGTTTCTCTTTTTTTTACGTCTTTAAGGGTTAATTCATCTCCGCTTTCCAATCCCATATAAAGAGTATTTAATTTCAGTTTTTTTAATGAAATAAGCTGTTCATCACTTTTATTTAAAATAGAATTTCCGTTGGCGTAAACATTAACACGGGCAAGGCGGGAAAAAGTAGAGTTGAGAATTTGCAGAATGTTTTCGAGCTTGTCCAAAGAAAGTGCCATGATATCCCCATCGGCTAAAAAGATACGTCGCGCGTTAGGATCCAGCGTGTATGCTTCTGCAATACTTCTTTTTATTTCTTCAAGTGAATACAAACGGTATGTTACTTTTTTGTACATACCGCAGAAAGTGCATTTATTCCACGGACAGCCGTC
>JAOZNZ010000361.1 GCA_029933535.1 bacterium
TCAGGATGATTACGCAAAATTAATTAACAGCGGGGTTGATTGTGTAACTTGCTATCAGGAAACTTACAATAAAAACACTTATTCAAAAGTTCATCCCGGCGGAAAGAAAAACGATTACAATTGGAGAATCGAAACTGTTGAACGAGCAGCCAAAGCAGGGATAAGAAAAGTTGGCGTAAGTCCGCTTTACGGTTTATCGGACTGGCGAACTGAAGCATTATTCACCGGTTTTCATTCATATTTTCTTATGACGCATTTCTGGCAGACCCAGGTTAGTATTTCATTCCCGCGTTTGAGAGGCGCCGCCGGAGGATTTGTGCCTGATAATCCGTTAACCGACCGACAACTTGCCCAATTAGTTTGTGCATTCAGAATTGTTTTACCGGATGCTCATCTTGTTTTATCTACACGTGAGCCGGCAGAGACTCGTGATAATATGCTGCCTCTTGGTATTACGCAAATGAGCGCTGCGAGCAGCACTTCTCCACTTGGCTATTCAAATGCCAGCGAAGCGGGTGAACAATTTGATGTGGTTGATAAGCGATCCGCAAGTGAAGTTGCCAAAGCAATTAAAAAAATTGGATATGAACCGGTGTGGAAAGACTGGGATAAAGAATTTTTATATTTGTGATTTTGGATCTATGATTTTGGGTTACCGATTACGGACCACAACTCACTGTACACAAAGTGCGTTTTGGGTTTCCATGCTCCAGCGGAGCATTTCATTTTAGCCCAGGGTTATCAACCCTGGGGATATTGTCAGAAGATATTTATGCTCTGAAAGAGCATCTCAAAATTAACCGGAACATCCGGTGCAAAAAAAAGAATATTATAATTGATTAGTCACCAACGAAGTAACACTGTACTCATGTTCAAGGCACAAAAACGCGAAGAAGAAATAAATTGTAATTAATAAAAATTATTATGTTTGTATTCTTTGTGCCTTAGAGTCTTAGTGGCAATAAAATAAAAAATGAAACTGGAAAAGAGAAAAAAACTGTTCGATGAAATTGATCTTTACACCGTTACGTGTGAAGAATTATCAAATGGCAGAACTAATTATGAAGTTCTTGATGCAGTAATAAAAGGCGGCGGAAAAATAATTCAGCTTAGGGATAAAAAATGCAGCAAAAATAACTTCTTGAAAATGGCGAAAAAATTTCGTGAAATAACTGCCAATGCAGGTGTCTTGCTGATTATAAATGATTATATCAATGTCGCTGTTGAAATCGAAGCCGATGGAGTTCATCTCGGTCAGGAAGATTTCCCTATTGCTGAAGCCAGAGCATTATCGCCGGATTTAATTATCGGTAGTTCTTCTCACAATCTTGAAGAAGCTGTTGCAGCGCAAAATAATGGCGCTGATTATGTAAACATAGGTCCCATTTTCCCAACAAACACAAAAAAACATCTTACGGCTGCCGGTGTTGAAATGATTAAAAAAATCGCACCGCATTTAACTATACCGTTTACAGTTATGGGTGGAATAAAAATCACGAATATAAATGAAGTGCTTCAAACAGGTGCTAGAAAAATCGCTGTTGTTACGGCAATCACAATGGCAGATGATATGGTTATGGCAGTAAAGGAATTGAGAGCGGTTATCCGTAATCCGTGATCCGTAATCAGGGATCAGGTGTCAGGTGTCAGGAAGTTCTAACACCCCTCCTTGTTGAGGAGGGGTGCCCGCAGGGCGGGGTGGTTCTTTGACCTTTGACTTTAGACCTTAGACTTTAGACCTTTGACCTTCGACTTTAGACCTTTGACCTCAGACTATTAACCCCGCCTATGGCTGGGCAAGCTATTAACTATTAACTATTAACTATTCTTCATCATTATGAACTGGAAAAACGAATTGAAATTGTGGTTTGAACAACACGAACAGGAAGGTATTGATCTTCTTTGCGATTTAGTAAAAAAAAATACGACTAATCCTCCCGGGAATGAATATCTCGCTACGGAAGTTGTTCAATCTTTTCTTAAAAAGTATGACATTGAGAGCAAGACTTATGAAGCTGAGCCGGGAAGAACAAATCTTCTTGCTAAAGTCGGCACGGGAAATCCAACAGTTTTTCTTCCTGTTCACACCGATGTTGTTCCGGCAGGAAACGGTTGGTCAACAAATCCTTTTGAACCAAAAATAAAAGATGGTTATATTTTCGGTCGAGGAGTAACAGACGACAAAGGTCCTTTGGTTTCTGTTCTTTTACTTGCAGCATTTTTAAAGAAATATGAAAATGAGTTTAAAGGTTCCATTCTTGTTGGCGCGGTGGCAGATGAGGAATGCGGTTCTGAACTTGGTGTTTCTTATCTGCTTGAGAAAGGTGTTGTAAAGGCTGATTACGCGATTGTACCTGACACCGGAAGTTCTATTTTTGCAGCTTCAACCGGTGAAAAGGCTATGCTGCAGATGAAAGTAAAATTTTACGGCAAACAGGCTCATGCTTCAACACCTGAAAAAGGATTAAGCGCTATTTGGGCAGCAAACGATTTTCTGAATGGAATCCAATCTTTATTTAAGAATGAAACCGGATATTTTGGTGATGACGGAGATATTCTTTTCTCTCCTTCAACAATTAACATTGGAAAACTATCCGCTGGAACCGCATATAACATTATTCCAAACGAGTGCGAGATTTTTATTGACATCAGATATACTCCTAATACAACAAAAGAAAATGTTCTGAAAATAATCCGACAACTTGCCGGGGAAGTACAAAATAAAAGTTTATGTTTAGATTTTGAAATTACAGAGGAAGAGCACATGCTTCCATTTGTCATTTCTGAAAGTAATCCCGTTATAAATGCCTTGAAAACCGCGGTTATGGAGTTGACAGATAAAGAAATTTCTTTTTTCGGAATGGGGGGCACAACAGTTTGCAAGCAGCTTGTAGAAAAAGGTATTCCGGCAGTAGGTTTTTCACAGGATGGCAAGGGGCAGGCCCACATGGCAAATGAACGCTTAAAGTTATCCGAAATTGGTTTATTCGGCCAAGTGCTTGGATTATCGATAATTAATCTTACTGACTAATTCACTCATCAAATACATATTTTGCTTTCTTGTTCATATAGATCATCTGGAATCCGCTGCAACCGCCGAATGCGACAAAAACGCGTAGAGGTCTGTTTTGATATGAATTATTCCCCTGACCTTTAAGAGCGATTTTATTAAATGGAGTTGTTTTAACAATTCCACGCACCGGTTTACCAAATCTACCGATGGTACCTTCTTTTCTAATTTTCACATTTTTATCAGTAGTATAATGCATCCATTCTTCTACTCTCAAGCTATAAGTTTCAGACGAATCAAGTGAAGTGCGCAAATAAGTTGATGTTTCGCTCATTGGCATCAGTCTTTCAAATGTACCTGCAATTTTGAGGCGTCCTGTGAATCGATTTTGCTTAGCTTTAACAATTTTCAGCCCCATGTCTTTAGCACATGGTAAATTGGTAACATACCACGGTTCATCGCCTTCACCCATATTTTTTTCAAAAGTCATAATCGGCATTCCGGGCCAGTTAGTAACTGTAACTTTGCACGAAGCGCTTCCTGACCCGAGATAATTAACTCTTACCCAGCAATCACCCGGATCATTCAAAGCATCTGCTTTAATTTTACGCGCGCCAATTGTCCAGTTACTATTAAGCTGCGGATCGTCTCCACTCCATCCTTTGACACCCCAATCCGGGTTCGGTATTGACGGCTTACAATTGAAATAATAATGATCTGTTCCAAAATTTGTATTGCCCGGAATATTAAATGGATGTACAAGATACAGATATGCGTCAGATCCTGGCGGATCTGTATTAAGCAACACTTCATAAGGTTCTGCAACAGTTATCATTGCGCTGACAACGGATAAAAATATAATAATAAATTTCAAATTCATAAATACTCCATAATAAATAAATTAACATTTCCATTTATAGCAAGTGTCTGAACAAAAGTCTTCTTTTATTCAAAACTTATTATACCATAGTTTGCATTTTTCGTCAAAGCGATTTTGCGACCACTTGATTTACGCTCTGTCATTTGTTATTATAAAGTTACTCGTTGCTATCGCAAAGGTTGCGCTATCGCACTTAAAGTTACTCGTTACTCTCGCTAAGGTTGCGCTATCGCACTTAAGGTTGTTGCTATGCAACCTAAGGTTGGTTGCTGAAGCGACCTTAAGGTCCTAAAAACTAAAAATATCTGATTTTTATACTTTTTACCTTAAGCGAACGAAGTGAGCAACCTTAAATGAGCAAAGCGAATAACCTTAAGT
>JAOZNZ010000362.1 GCA_029933535.1 bacterium
TGAGGTTATTACTACGCCTTTTTCTTTTATCGCATCATCAAATTGTGTGATTTTCGAAAGAGCAAAACCTGTCTTTGTTGATATTGAACCGGATACTTTGAACATTGATGTTCAACAAATCGAAAAAGCAATTACACCGAAAACTAAAGCTATAATTCCTGTCCACGTTTTCGGTTTGCCTGCAAATATGCCTGCGATTATGAAAATCGCTGAAAAATATAGCCTCGTGGTAATTGAAGATTCGTGTGAGGCTCTTGGCGCAAAAGTTGATAACAAGTCGGCCGGAACAATAGGGGACTGTGGTACTTTTGCTTTTTATCCAAATAAACAAATTACTACAGGTGAAGGCGGAATTATTGTTACCGACCGCGAAGATGTTGCTCAACTCGCAATTTCAATGAGAAATCAGGGGCGTGATGAAGGAATGGGCTGGCTGGCTCATTCCCGGCTTGGATATAACTACAGAATTAGTGATATAAATTGTGCTCTTGGTGTCGTTCAGATTGAACGTATTGATGAAATTCTGGCTGCCCGAGAATCCGTTGCTGAAAAATACAACCGCCTGCTCAGCGAGGAAATACCCGAAATGATTCCACTGTGTAATCCTCCGGAAGGAATGTCACGAAGCTGGTTTGTTTATGTTGTTCAACTACCGGAAAGATTTTCGGTTGAGCAGCGCGATGAAATAATAAATCACTTGCGCTCAATTGGAATATGGTGTAATAATTATTTCCCGCCAATACATTTACAACCGTTTTATGTTAGCAAATTCGGTTACAAAAAAGGCGATTTTCCTGTAACTGAAAAAGTTAGCGAACACACTATCGCATTGCCCTTTTACAATCGCCTCGCTGACAATGATATAGAAATTGTAATTAAAGAATTAAAGAAGAAGCTTGATAAATTGACCTAATTTCTAATTGACCTAATTGATCTAAACAATTACCAATTAACGAATAACTATTAACTATTAACTATTAACTATTAACTAATAACTATTAACTATTAACTATTAACGAATGCAACTACTATCAAAAATAAAACTCTTTTGCGCTAAACATGTTCTTTTGCTGATCTTTCTGGCAGCGATTATTGTTAGAATTTACTTTCTTGCCACACACGGAACTATCGTAAACGATGGAATCGTTTATATTGGCTGGGCAAAAAAAATGGCAGATGGGAACTGGCTTGGCGGAACAACGCTTAATATTTTTAATTTATACCCGCTGCTCATTTTATTTTCACATAAGTTTTTTAATTTGTTTTTTGCTGTTTCATACGAAAATGCCGCGCTTATTCTAAATTCATTTTTCGGTCTCGCAATTATTTATCCGCTTTATAAATTAACCTGGAAATATTTCGGCCCGATTCCGGCGATACTCACAGGCTTTTATCTTACACTTCAACCGGAATTTGTTAGAATGTCATGCGATGTCCTTAGAGGACCCGCGTATTTGTGCGGAACTGTTTGGGCTTTATACTTGTTTATTATGGCTTTGAAGTATCCAAGCCCGAAAGCGTGGTCAATATGGCGGCTTGTCCTTTCAGGTCTGTTGATAATTTTATCTTCGCTTGTTCGTCTTGAAGCGTTGGTTTGGATGGGGTGTTTTGCCATTACAATTTTACTTGCAAGAATTGATAAAAATAGAAACTATCTTCTCTCGTCACGAGTTAAAGCTCTTGTTGCTCTGGGAAGTATGATCGTTATTCTTGCAGTTCCTGTTGCCGCTTATGTTCGTGTGAGAACAGGTCAGTGGCATCTTGCACGGCTTGATAAAATAACAGAACCGTGGTCGATGGGAAAAATAAAAACTAAAGCAAAAGATCCCTTGAAAGATTTGACCAACAAATTAGAAAGCCAAATGTACAGCAAAAATGGCACAGAAAATCCTGATATCGGTACCTGTGTGCGCTTTATTAAAACAGCAAAAACTCACCGCTGGATTATCTATGGCTCTGAAATACTTGCCGCGCTTTGGAAAGCATTCCACGGTGTCGCTGCAATTGCGTTTGTCTTTGGCGTTTGGTATATGATTCGCAGAAAATTATTGCCGATTGACGACCCGCTTGCTGTTGCGGTAATTGTTTCAACAGTGCTTTTTGGCGTTATGTTTTTACTTTATGTCGAAGGCGGGAAATATTATCTTGCAACACGTCATGCTATGTCCATGGCGATTGTTTATTCAATCTTTGTAGGCGTATCCGCGCTAGCCGCTGTAGGAAAATCAAAATACATAAAATTGCTTGCTCTTGGAATTATCATACTTGCTTTTGGAATTCTGATTGTTAAAGATTTAAAACCTATTCGCAGAAAAAAATTGCCAATGAAATATTGCGGCTTGAAACTCGCGGAACAACTACCGGAAAAATCCAAACTGCTATTACCGTCTTCCTTGAGACCTATTTCCTATTATGCTGATATGCCTTACATACCGCTTTCGATTCTTGAAATAGAATGGATTAAAAAATTCTTAAATAAAAAACCAAACAGGTATTTAGTAATTAACAAAACTAAAAATTGGCAGATTGATTTCCTTAATCAAATTACCGGCTCGGTAGAAAAAATTGAATTCAATTCGCCAAGTCCAAAACAAAGTTCAAAAAGATACCATTTTGAATTATATACTGGAAAAAATAAATAAATTATGAAAATATCCTTAACATCCTGGTTCGGACCGCAAGGAGGAAGACGCTGGTGGCTCCTCGTAGGCGATATTTTATTAATAATTCTTTCATATGCGTTAGCTATTGCTGCACGCACGTTTATAAGATATTACCCCGATTTTACCCCGGTTATTATTGATGATTATTTGAAATCGTTTTTTTATACTTTGCCCTTGCTGGTAGTTATCAGAGTTGCTTTTTTCGGTCACTTTGGACTTTACAGAAGCGGATGGCGATATGCAGGATTGCGTGATTCCTTAAGAATTGTTCAGGCAACAACTTTAAGCAGTATCGTCTTTATCGTTTGTGTGGTTCTTACGGCAAACACTTTAGGTGTTTTATACGCGTCGTCAAATTTTATCGCCGACTGGCTGTTAATTACCATTTTTATTATTGTTACACGCTTTTCTATGAGAATAAAAAAAGAACTCCTCTCATGGAAACGTGAAGGGAAAACAAATGTTCTTATCGTTGGAGCAGGGAGCGCAGGGGTACTTCTGCTGCGCGAAATTGTAAACAATCCGGCCCTTAATTATTTCCCGAGAGGATTTATTGACGATGATACTGCAAAGCAGGGGATGATTGTTCAGGGAATCCCGGTTATCGGTAACCGTCAGGAATTACCTACACTCATTCACACTTTGTTTATTGAGGAAGTTCTTATTGCAATTCCCTCGGCTTCCGGTAAAGCGATACGTGAAATTATCGAAACTTGTAACACGATGGGAGTGAAATTCAAAACACTGCCTTCTGTTACCGATATCGTTGATGGTAAAGTTACAATTTCTGATCTGCGGGATGTTGATATTATGGATATTTTGAGACGTGACCCTATTAGTCTTGATACAGCAAAAATTAAAAACTCTATTGAAGGAAAAGTTATCCTCGTTACCGGTGGCGGCGGATCAATTGGCAGTGAATTATGCCGGCAGATTGCTAATTATAAGCCTAAAGAACTTGTAATAGTCGAACTTTCGGAATTCAATCTTTATCAAATTGATAAAGAATTAAAACACAAATCCCCTGAATTGAAAATCTTTTCCTATATTGCTGATATTAAAAATGAAACCAGATTAAAATTTATTTTCGAACAACATAAACCCGATTATGTTTTTCATGCCGCAGCATATAAACATGTTCCTATTATGGAACAAAATCCGGTTGAAGCTGTCCTGAATAATATTAAAGGCACTATGCACGCAGCGCAGGCAGCTGATAAATTCGGCTGCGGTGAGTTCGTTATGGTGTCAACTGATAAAGCTGTGAAACCATCAAGCATCATGGGCGCTACAAAACGTGTCGCAGAAATGTATGTTCAAAGCTTTAATACTATCAGCAATACAAATTTTATCTCTGTTAGATTCGGAAATGTGTTGGATTCTTCTGGAAGTGTATTACCGCTGTTTAAAGAACAAATCATTCGTGGTGGGCCGGTTACTGTTACTCATCCGGAAATTACACGCTACTTCATGTTGATTCCGGAAGCTTCACAACTTGTTCTTGAAGCAGCTACTTTCGGCATTGGTGGTGAAATTTTTATCCTCGACATGGGCGAACCGGTTAAAATTATCGACCTCGCAAGAAATTTAATCCAATTAATGA
>JAOZNZ010000363.1 GCA_029933535.1 bacterium
GAAGATATATTGGCGCAACACTTGACAGAAATGGTCTGCGTCCCGCAAGATACACTATTTCCCGGGATGGCCTCGTAGTTCTTTCATCAGAAACCGGTGTTATAGATATTCCGCCTGACCAAATATTGAAGCGCGGCCGTCTTCAAGCCGGCAAAATGTTTCTTGTAGATATGGAGCAGCACAGAATAGTTTCTGACAAAGAAATTAAATCAAGAATTTCGCGGCAGCAACCATATCGCCATTGGGTAAATAAAAACAGCATTTTATTACGCGGTCTTTTCGACCCGTCTGAACCTCCAAAAAACGAGCCGCAGAAACTTCACATCAAGCAACACGCTTTCGGTTATACAGAAGAAGAATTGAAAATGATTCTTAATCCAATGGCGGCAAATGGACAAGAAGGTACAGGCTCTATGGGAAATGATGCCGCTCTTGCCGCGTTATCGAACAAACCGCGTCTTCTTTTTGATTATTTTCATCAACTTTTTGCACAGGTGACAAATCCGGCAATTGATCCGTTACGCGAAGAATTAGTTATGTCATTGATGTGTTTTATCGGTCGTGAAAAGAATTTACTCGAAGAGACTCCGGAACATTGCCGCAGGTTAAAATTATTTCATCCAATACTTACGTCTGAAGATTTGAATAAAATCCACAATTCGGAAGATCCAAACATTATTGCAAAAAAAATTGATATCTTCTTCCCGGCCGGGGGTACAGGAGAAGAACTTGAAAAAGCATTGCACGATGTGTTTAAACAGGCTGAAAAACACATTGCAGATGGAGCTACAATTTTAGTCCTGACAGACAGAAATATCTCTTCCGAAAAAACAAATATCCCTTCTCTGCTTGCAACGGCCGGGCTTCATCATCATCTTATCAAAAAAGGTTTACGCTCAAGCGTGAGTATTATTGTTAAAACCGGCGAGGCGAGGGAAATTAATCATTTTGCTCTTTTGATCGGTTTCGGTGCCAGCGCAATATGCCCAAACGTAGCGTTTTTAACCGTAATAGATATGGCGGAAAGTGGTATGTTGTCCAGAGCTGTTTCGCGCGAAGCAGCGGTAGACAATTATATTACAGCAATCAAAAAAGGACTTCTTAAAACACTGAGCCGAATGGGAATTTCCACTATTAGAAGTTACCGCTGTGCTCAGATATTTGAAGCTGTAGGACTTAGCGAGGAAGTTACTGAAAAATATTTTACCGGAACAGCATCCAGAATCGGCGGAATTTCTCTTGATGTAATCGCAAAAGAAGCAAATGCAAGACATTATAAAGCTTTCCCAAAACGCGGCACACCGGATAAAATCCTCCAGTGCGGCGGCGAGTACAGCGTTCGCGCTTTCGGCGAGCGACACCTCTGGACTCCGGAAGCTGTTTATAAACTTCAGCAGGCAGTTCGCACCGGTGATTACAAAATTTTCAAAGAATATACAGAATTAATTAATGGTCAGTCGAAATCCCGTGCTACGCTTCGCAGTCTTTTTAATTTTAAAAAAGGTAAACGCAAGGCTATTCCTATCAGTAAAGTTGAGCCCGTTGAAGAAATAACAAAACGATTCGCTACCGCGGCAATGTCTTTCGGCTCAATCAGTAAAGAAGCACATGAAGCAATGGCAATTGCTATGAATAGAATTGGCGGACGAAGCAATTCAGGTGAAGGCGGCGAAGATCCGGCTCGTTTTACTCCTATGCCAAATGGTGACAGCAAACTTTCACGAACCAAACAGGTCGCTTCAGGAAGATTCGGCGTTACTATAAATTATCTTACTCACGCGGATGAATTGCAGATTAAAGTCGCTCAGGGAGCAAAACCGGGCGAGGGCGGTCAGCTTCCGGGTCACAAAGTCAGCCCTGAAATTGCAAAAGTAAGGCATACGACTCCGGGTGTTACATTAATTTCTCCTCCACCTCATCACGATATTTATTCAATTGAAGACCTTGCACAATTAATTTATGATCTTCGCTGTTCAAATCCTTCCGCGCGCATTACTGTTAAACTTGTTTCAGAAGTCGGCGTGGGAACTATCGCGGCAGGCGTTGCGAAAGCAAAAGCTGATATGGTACTGATTTCCGGATTTGACGGTGGCACAGGCGCGTCACCGCTAACATCAATCAAGCATTGCGGACTCCCATGGGAACTGGGCTTAGCGGAAACTCAGCAATCGCTTATTAATAATCATCTCCGCGACAAAATCCGTGTTCAAACTGATGGTCAATTGAAAACAGGTCGGGATCTCGCTATTGCGGCTCTTATGGGCGCTGAAGAATACGGTTTCGGTACAACCTGTCTTGCATGCCTCGGCTGCATAATTATGAGAAAATGCCACCTGAATACTTGCCCGGTAGGTATTGCGACACAAGACCCTAAATTAAGGGCCAAATTTACCGGCAAGGCAGATTATGTAGTAAATTTCCTGCAGTTTATTGCTCAGGAACTCCGCGAAATAATGGCGGAATTAGGTTTTAAAACTTTGGACGAAATGATAGGCAAAGTTGAATTGCTCGAATTCCAGCCTGCTATTGACCACTGGAAGACTCACGGTCTTGATTTAACTCCTCTGCTTACAAAACCGCTGAATAAAAAAGCTGCTCTTATTTGCAACGAGAAAAAAACAGAGGCTTTCCGCACTATCCAAAATGACCAAAACGAGAAACTTGAGAATATTGATACAAGCAATGAAGCGGTAATGAAATCGAAAGTTCTTGATAAAATTCTCGTTAAACTCGCTCAACCGGCAATTCAGGAAGCGAAACCTGTAGCTATAAATCTTCCTATAAGAAATGTTCATAGAACTGTTGGAACAACATTAAGTTCTGTAATTACAAAGAAATATGGTGAAAAAGGACTGAAGGATAATACAATTCAAATCAATTTTAAGGGCTCTGCAGGACAAAGCCTCGGAGCTTTCCTCGCTCCGGGAATTACAATTCGCGTAGAAGGTGACGTAAATGATTATACAGGTAAAGGCTTGTCCGGCGGTAAAATTATCATCGTTCCACCGCGGGAATCAACCTTTAAACCTCATCATAATGTTATAGTTGGTAATGTTGTTCTTTACGGCGCAACGAAAGGTGAAATTTATATCAATGGCACCGCCGCGGAACGTTTCGCTATCAGAAACAGCGGCGCAACAGCTGTCGTAGAAGGCGTGGGAGACCACGGATGCGAATATATGACCGGTGGAACTGTTGTTGTTCTCGGTAAAACAGGCATAAACTTCGCCGCGGGAATGAGTGGCGGTACTGCATATATTTTTGATAAAAACGAAATGTTCGGTTCGCTTTGTAATCTTGATATGGTTGACCTTGAATATGTCTGGACTGATGAAGATAAATCAATTTTGAAAAATTTAATTGAAAAACATTATAAATACACTAACAGCACACGAGCAAAATCTATCCTTGATGACTGGGCAAATTCTTTTCCGCTTTTCGTTAAAGTTATGCCGATAGAGTATAAACGCGTTCTCGAAAGAATGAAAATGGATGAGCACCGTGATAATGAAACCGTTCCCGCAACGGAAGAAGTCTATGTTTTAGATAAGTAACAATAAAACAAATTTCTAATTGATCTAATTGACCTAATTGACCTAAAGAAGCGCCAATATACCAAAAGAGAAAATGTCCAATTTGGGGTTTGTAAGTTTGGTCATTATTTAGGTTAATTAGAAATTAGGTTAATTTAATAATGATAATTGATAAAATCAAAAATATCGATCTGTATTCAGAATTAAGCGAAAGAATTTCTAAAGCAATAAATTTCCTTCAGGAAACAGATTTTTCGAATTTTGAGCCGGGGAGAATTGAGATTGACAACGATAATATTTTTGCTCTGCTTAGCGAATATCAAACCAAAAATCCGGATGATTGTCGGCTTGAAGCTCATAGAAAATATATCGATATTCAATACATAGTTTCGGGCAGTGAATTAATTGGATATGCCCCGTTGAATAATCAAACCGTTATTGAAAAATACAGTGAAGAAAAAGACGTTATATTTTTTGAAGGAAAAACGTCGTTGATGAGACTTGATGCCGGAATGTTTGCTGTCTTTTTTCCTGATGACCTGCACAAGCCATGTATACAGGCAAAAAAAACTTCAAAAACGGTTCAAAAAGTTGTTGTTAAGATTGCTGTTTAATTATTTTGCATAATGATTTACAGCAGAATGATTTTTTATAACTGAATAATTTTCATGTTTTAAGGTATATTATTTCCCGGAAACAGCCGGTTTTGTTAAATGAATTTG
>JAOZNZ010001018.1 GCA_029933535.1 bacterium
GATTGCAAACGACAATAAAGTTCCCCTCCTTGACAAGGAGGGGTGCCCACAGGGCAGGGTGGTAAATTCCCCCTTTTCTAAAGGGGGCAAGGGGGATTTAAACTCCCCTCCTGTTTTAGGAGGGGTGGCACAGAGTGCCGGGGTGGTAGAACGGACCACGGACCACGGATTACGGGCCACGGATTATGCTAATTACTCCCAAATTCTCTTCTACTCTCGCAAAGGCCGTGATGGATTTTCAAAACTTCTCGAAGGAATAAGCAAATATGGAATTGACAATAATCTTGGATTTAAAGATCCCTTGTTTGATAAGTTTTTTCATAATATCCTCCGGGCAAATGATGATGAAGTTTCGCAATTTTATGATTCTCTACAGTATGCACTTGCTGACGCCCGAGCTTTAAAAGGAGATGAAGATTTTATAATTCAACTTTTAGAAGCACGTCAAATGATGTGTCGGGCTTATGATTTTTTACAGCCGGAAGAAGACCTGGCTGTAATAAAACAACGTATTAATCAGGTTAAAAAAAATCTTGCTGAAACAAAACAACCGATGAAACCTGTTAAAAGGAACATTCAACGAAAAAAACTGAAAATCAGTAAAACTTCAAAATCTAAAAAAGTGTCGCGCTACAGTAAGGTGCGTTCATCGCCTGAAACACTTGCGGAAGCTGCTTTAATGAACGCGGAATTGCTTTATATGACCGGCAAAACAAATGAAACAGTAACAGAGTGTTTAGAATTACTTAAAAAGACAAAAAACAAAAAAATCCGCCAGCAACTTTACGATGGTACTACATGGGAAAATGCAATACGTATGTTAGCAGTTTCCGCTTATCTCGATTTAAAAGGAACAACACAATGGTCGAAAATTAGTTTTGATAATTCACTTCGCGCGGAAACATTACGAGCAAAGTTAATGTCAAATGGATTAATGCGTTATGACACAGATGAAGGACTGCCAAAACTTCCATACTATAATCCGGCGTTAATATCAGTTCTTGAGTATCGAGCAAAAGATATATGTGAGAAAGAAGATGACGCGACTGCAATTATTGCGTTAGAAAATGCTTTGCGAAACCG
>JAOZNZ010001019.1 GCA_029933535.1 bacterium
CTCCCAAGTATCAATCCCTTTTGCAAGCGCGGCTGCAAGAGCAGCTACAATTGTATCGCCTGCTCCGGAAACATCATAAACACTGTGCGTTTTAGCGACAGGCATAGTTTTAATTTCACCATTCTTATCGCATAACGCGAGTCCTTTTTCGCTAAGCGTTATTATTAATTTTTCAAGATTGTTCCGCTTGAAAATCGCATCGGCAATTTCAGGTAAATGATCTATAACTTCATCGTTGCCAATATTAACTCCGGATAAAATTTCTGCTTCATCGGCGTTTGGTGTTGCCAGCGTGCCAAAATATTTTATTGAATGATAACGGTTTGGATCGATGATTACAGGAACATCAGCATTTTCAAGCAAATCAAAAACCGATTGCTGTATCATTCCTTTATTATAATCCTGAACTATGACCGCCTCACAATCAGATATTGCTTTTTCTATCGATGATAAAATATTGTGCCGTGAGATGACATCGCTATCAATTTTTGAGTCCCAGTCTACTCTGACAACATGTTGCGATCGAGCAATAATTCTTGTTTTTCTTGTAGTTTTTCTTCCGGAATCAATTTTTAGGTAATTACAATCAACATTATTGTTCAAAAGAAGTTCGCGCAGGCGATTGCCGTCATTATCATTGCCAATAACACTTAACATTACCGGCCGCGCGTCAATTGATGCAAGATTTAATGCTACATTTGCCGCTGCACCCGGCATATCGTCTTCTTTTAAAACTCTTACGATCGGCACGGGGGCTTCAGGTGAAATTCTATCAACTTCGCCCCATACGAAATGGTCAAGCACAACATCTCCGATAACCAGAACTTTTGCTCCGGCGAGTTTTTTCAAAATAGGATTTGTAATTACATCAACCATTAATCTTCGTCTTGATTTCTTGATTTTTTGTATGCTTCAATAACAGTTTTTGCTGTGTTTGGCGGCACCTCGGCATAATGATCAAATTCAATACTGAATGACCCGCGACCTCCTGTTATAGAACGAAGCTCGCTGCAGAAGCGAAACATTTCAGCGTGAGGAACCTGCGACTTGATTATCTGCATGCTTCCTTCAGTGTCCATTCC
>JAOZNZ010000364.1 GCA_029933535.1 bacterium
TGCGTAAATTTAGTGCCCAATCAAGGCAAACGTTCAGGCACAAAAAGATAAATTGCCCTAAACAATAATAAAAAGGAAAAACTTAATTTTTAACTGGGTTCTGTCAAATAAGACATGAAAAAAATGAGAAAAGAGTTAACTTTAAAATGTGGCAAAGTCACAGAGTTTTATACCCCCGCGCTAAAGCACGGGGCTATACACCTAAGCCGCTTTGCGGCAAAATAACGTTAAGCCGAGTTATGCACAATTTTAATTCACTCCGACGAGCTGTGTTAAAAGCCCATTCTCATAAATTAAAATTGTGCATAACTCTCAAAAACACGATGAATAAAGGGTGTTATAACGAATGAACGTGAGTACACGTTACTTCGTTGCTGTCTATTTTATTTGACAGAACCTTTAACAGCAATAGGAGAATAGTTATGAAACAAAATTATGTGAAAATGACAGCCTTATTTATTATACTTTTTTTCGTTGCAAGTTGCGCTCAGAATGAAACAACCACCCGCGCTTCTAAAGGTGCTGCAACAAGTGGGGCTGTCGGCATGGTAGTGGGAGGACCTCAGCGTGCTGCTGTTAGTGCTGCTTCGGGTGCTGCTACTCGTGTAGTCGGCGGAAAGATAAAGGATAAAGCGGAAGAATAAGGCTATAACGATAGAACTGAGCAGCGACGCAAAAAACGCATTAATTTATTGGTTGGATGACAATTTACTCCGTTGCGCTCCGTGACATTTTTGTGTTCGGCGGTTAACCTGTGAATAGACCACCCACATAGAGATGCCCCTACTGCATACTGCTCACTGCATACAGACCACGGACTACGGATTACCGATTACGGATTTTCATCCGGCAGATCAGCAAGTTGTTCAGGAGTTAATTCTTCGATTGACTGTTCAATTGAGTATTCACCGTTAAACCATTTATCCAGGTCAGCGAGTTTACATCTTTCAGAGCAAAAAGGAGTGAAGGGATTATTTGTAAAGTCTTTTTCTTCCGGTTTCATTTCCTTCCCACAATATGAGCATTTAATTTTTTTATTTTTCATAAGTTTTTCCGACACTATTTTTTGGGAATCCGGCGTATGCCCGGACACGAAATCTTTAATTTAATTATTCTGTTTTCTTTTTTTGAATTTGTGATTTATTTGTAATTTATTATTTGAGTTTTGTTATTTTCATCATAATATAAATCCACCGCCAACAATCTCCTTATCAACATAAATAACAGCTGCCTGTCCGGGTGTTACCGCTCTTTGCGGATTATCGAAAACTACTTTCACCTTATCGCCAATAATTTCCACAATACAATCGGCAGGTGGAGATGCTGAACGTATTTTTATTTTCGCGGGAAAAGTTTTTTTGTGAGTCAGATCATTAATCCAATTAAACTCCCCTATCATCATTTCATCGGAAAATAAATCTTCATCATCACCGATAATTATTTCATTATTTTCAGCATCTATTCTTACAACAAATTTCCTCTTGCAATGAGCGCCAATACCTTTTCTCTGCCCGATAGTATAAAATTGAATTCCCTCATGTTCCCCGGTTATTTTTCCTGACAAATCAACAATTTTCCCGGGATTTAAAGTTTCGGGAAAATTATCTTTTATAAAACCGGGGTAATTGTCATCAGGAATAAAACATACTTCCTGACTATCCGGTTTCTCAGCTGTCGGTAAATTATGTTCAACAGCAATTTTTCTCACTTCATCTTTTGAAAATCCGGCAAGCGGGAAGAGAATTTTTGAAAGTTGTTCCTGTTTAAGATTAAAAAGGAAATAGGATTGGTCTTTTGCGGATATTTCCGCGGAAAATAATTTGTTTTTACCACCCTCCTCATGAATAATCTTCGCGTAATGTCCCGTAGCAACATAGTCAGCACCAATTTCTTCAGCTTTTTTAATCAGAACATCGAATTTTAATAACCGGTTACATCGCGCGCAAGGATTAGGGGTTCTCCCCTTTGAATATTCATCGACAAAAGGTTTTATAACTTTTTCCGCGAACTGATCTGCAACATCGATTTCGTAATGAGGAATGTTTAAAAAATCCGCTACCTTTTTCGCGTCATCAACATTTTTCCTCAGAGAATCATAGCCCGGGAGTCCAATGTTAGAAAACGAAAACGTTGCTCCGGCAACTTTATACCCCTGTTCTTTCAAAAGGGCGGCAGTTACGGAAGAATCAACCCCGCCTGACATAGCCACGAGAATGAAAGCATTGTTTTTAATGTTTAGATTTAGCATAGCATTCAATTAATCTAATTAGAGGGCACTCGAAAAGGTTCTAAAAAGTCTAAATTTTAAAAAAAAACACATAAAATTTGATGTAAAAAACATTTATTTAGTCTTTTTATTTTATTTTTTTCAATTTTATCTGTTTTCCCCATTTTTGCACTATATTTGGGCACACCTCTCCCGCGAAATCAAATTCCCGCATTACTTTTCGACCGTGTCCACATTCTCTTTTTTAAGCCGCATTGTGCGCGCGGCACAACGTGTTTTTCTTGTCTTTTTCAATTTTTCTATACCGCAGCGCCGCCAACCGACGAAAATTTTGAACGATTACTTTTTCTAACATTTCTGCACGCGCGTTTTCAGTTCCACGACGGCTTAACTGACCGAAATCAAGCACCAATTTTAATGTCGATATTAGTCCTTCTACTACCGACCGTTCTGCTCGAACAAGTTTATAAAGTTCACTTTCCCAGTCTTCATCTGATATTAAACGACGACCATTGATTCCGTTCATACTTATCACTTTGCTACCAACTCTTTTTAACCACTTCATATTGTATTCCCAGCTGTAACCATCATCGGTACTTACAATTTCAGATATTATTCCCGTGCGCCGAAAGTCTTGCTTTAATAATGGTATTAACGCTTTTATATCTGATGTGTTACCTTCTTCCACTTGCATAGCAGTTATGAATCCGTTACCACTGCGAGCCAATTGAGGTTTGTAACCAACCACGCAATGTCGCATTGTTCCTTTTTTTATAAAAGTTGCATTGCTATCAGAAATACTCAATATTTTATCGGCAGCTTTGTATTTCTTCTTATGTATAATACTACCTTCTGTATATTCCGCGATGTACCGCGATGTTTCAACATTCCCTTTTATATCTTTCCATTTTTTTTCAATTCTTATTGCCTGACTCGGCGGAATTTCAGCCAAAATTCTATCAAATTCAGGCTTCAATTTCTCGTATTGTTTTAATAAACGATTTTGGATTTTTAATGCTGTTTTAAGTAAATTTCTGCATTCTTTCTTTTTCTTCTTTCCTTTTACTTTATTCATTACCAGCTTAAATACCAAATGGTTTAATTCTTTAAACCACTTATCAAAATACACATTTGAAATTGGTGCTTTAATAATTTTTTCACTTATCGCTTCAAGTGTTCGATGTGCTCGTTTAAGATGTTTATGTAACATTGCGACATCTGTTGGATACGCTGTATTTGCGGCAACCGCTGTCGAATCAACAATTGTTGTGGTGAAATCATCAAACCCTTCATCAAGTACCATTTCACACTGTGCTGTTAAAATCTTTTCGCGTGTTTCATTAGATACCATATTTACATTTTCAAGTATCGTAATAGCTCCCGGTAATTTATTTATACCATATTTAGATAACCAACTTTGTATTGTTATAGAATCGCATATTATGTCAATTGTTTTTCTTTTGCAAAAATTCCCGTGATAACCGCGAAAAAGGAAAAAGAGAAAAACAATCATTGGCTGCATACGATTTCGACCTGTTTTAAGTTCTATCTTGTCAATATCCAATTCATCAAATATCTCTTTTATTTTTCTATCAGAAAATAAGGATTTTGCTTTGTTTTGCTTATAGCGTTTGTCAAGGAGTCGAAGACGTTTTTTTTCTTTACTGTATTTATCCTGATCTTTTTTAATCAGGCAAAGAATTTCAGGATTGTTTTCTAAAAGTTCGGTCGCTATATTTAATATGGTTTGAAAGTCGCTTTTGGGTGCAGATAAAAATAAAAGTCCTTGCTCAAGATTGTTGTTTTTGGTATTATTAGTCATTACATTAAGAGTGTTTTTTTGGTTGTTTTTTAAATTTTTTGTCATTTTTAAAAATTTTATCAAAAAAACCTCTTTTTGTAAACTTGCATTGTCAATATTTATCGTACTTGAACCTTTTCGAGCGCCCTCTAATTAATCTAATTGACCTAAAAAATGACCAATAACCAATATCCAAAACCCAA
>JAOZNZ010000365.1 GCA_029933535.1 bacterium
GTAAATTATTTGCCGGATGGAAGCTGGTACAAAATAGGCGATCTCGGTAACGGAGCGAACCAGGGAATAGCGACGCATGCGCTTGAACTTTGTGCCGGAATAGACGACACCAAACCTGAAGATTTAAAAATTATTCCGCGTGTTCCCGCTCCGCTTTCAGGAATAGAAATCACAGACTTTCCGGTTTTAATTCCGAATTCACGGACGAACACGGACGAGCACGGACGACCACGGACCACGGACCACGGAAGACGGAGAACAGAGGACGGAGGACAGAGGACGGATCACGGATTACGGACCACGGATCACGGATCCCTAAATCGTGCAAAAATTAATTACTCTTACAAATTAAAACCATTAAGTTTTAAATTGAGCAGCGATAAAATTTTGCCGACACTTTCAGTTCGTCTTGGACCTTTCACAAAATCTGAAGCGGGAAAACAATTGAAAAAAATAAAAGTACCAAAAGACGCAAAAACAAGAATAGACAAATCGGGACATTATAAAAAGAAAGATGCTTACTGGATTTGGGTGGAAGGAATGAGGAATATAAAAACTTTGGAATTGATCTAATTGACCTAATTTCTAATAAAAATCCCCCTACCCCCCTTTAGAAAAGGGGGAATAAATAATAACCAATGAATAAGAAAAAGAAAAAACCAATTGGCGTTTGGGAATTGTTGGAATCCACAGCCCCGATGAAATAATCGGGATGTACCACTTCAGCGTGTTTTTGGGATTTGAATTTTGTATATTGGGTTTTGATTAGATCAATTAGGTCAATTAGGTTAATTAGAAATTTAATAATCATTCTGCCTTAAATCATTCTGCCTAAAAACTAATTATTAATCGTACTCCCCCTAAATCGTACTGCCATAAAAATTAATTGTTCTGTTAAAATTTAATCGAAGTCAACTTTTCCTCTTAATTTTTTCTGTTTGCTTTGCCTGGTTTTACTATCTAATCGTTTTTCTTTTGACGCTTTGGTTGGCTTTGTAGGTCTTCGCTTTTTGCGCGTAGCTGCCGCGCTTTTAATTAAAATTTCTAATCGGGTAAGTGCGTCATCTTTGTTCTTTTTCTGAGTGCGGAACTGCTGTGCTTTAATGATTATAATCCCATCTTTTGAAACGCGATTATCTTTTAACTTCAATAATTTTTCTTTATAAATATCAGGCAACGAAGATGCTTTGATATCAAAACGCAGATGTATTGCCGATGATACTTTATTGACGTTCTGACCTCCTGAACCCTGCGCGCGGATAGCGTTCACTTTGATCTCTTCATCAGGAATAATTATTGTATTAGATATATGTAACATTTTTTCTTTTTTTCAAAATAATGGATGTCAAAATAATGGTATTCTTTATTTTGGATAAGTGTGATATTATGTTTATTTGAGCAGCCATTGCCAAGCCGAAATAACTGGAATACCAATTTTTTTTGTTGTTGGATATAAAGTAATTATTAATTTTTCAATTTGCGGATATTTTTTATCAATAAGTTTTAACCCCCTTATTTCTCTTTCAATTAAATCTTCATTTTCAAATGAAACGCAAACCTGAATTGCAAGATGTGGATCTTGTCCGGGCTTTGAAACTACAAAATCAATTTCGTAGTTATTTGGTCCGACAAGTTCATAAAAAACATTATAGCCTGAACGAATTAACTGCCAATAGACAATTGATTCAAGCGCTCGTGAAATTTTACTTTCGGAAAAAACTGAAATAGCATTTGCCAGTGTCCAATCCAGGCAATATATTTTCCTGTAATTTTGTTCAATCCGTTTAATTGAAGAGGAATTAATTGTTGTAGTACCTATAAAATAATTTTCTGTTGCATAATCAAACCATTCAGCAATTGTTTTCGGAGCTAAAGAATATCCTAAGGATTTCAAATTATTTAGTTCTTTTTTGTGAGTATAAGAGCACGCGTTTTTTTGCAGTAGATTTCTTAAATAAATTTTACATGGTAATGGTTGATGTATATTTTTACCAAAAATAAAATCCGATGCTACAATAGATTTGAAATAATTTTGTAGTAACTCATTTCTAACCCTTGGTTCTAATAAAGGCATAGCCGGATAAGAGCCGGTTTTGATATACTTATCAAACAAATTTACTATATCAGCTTTGTCGCTACCGGATAATCGTTTGAAATTGAACTTGTAATTGTTGAATTTGATGAATTCTTTGAATGATAATGGCAATAACTTGTTTGTGAAAGTTTTACCACGCAATTGCCGAGTTACATTAGTCTCTTCAAGCCTGGACGAAGAACCGGTAACAATCACGTAATAATTTCTGTTTTTTTTTAATCTCAGCACGAACTTTTCCCAACCTTTAATTGTATGAATTTCATCAAAGATAAAAGCTATATTTTTTTTTCGTGATTTCGGGTTCAACAGAGAAAGAAAAACATCATCTATCATTGAAAGATCATTTACAGTCATTGAGCCGAGAGCTTCATCATCAAAATGCAAATAGCAAACTTGTTTTAATGAAGATATTTTTTTTTGCTTTATCAAATCATCAATAATTTGATAAGTGAGATACGTTTTACCGGTTTTTCTTCCGCCGACAATTGTCGTAATCATATCTTTAATATGAACAACATCAACGTTGCGGCGAATGTAATCAGGCAATCCATCGCAATGAAAATCAATTATACGCTGTTTAATTATTTCTATCATAGAACACATTATATCATATATTTAATAAAAATACAACATATTATATGCTGTATTATACAGGGATGACTTTGCCAAAATCTACTATTAACATAAATTGAAAGCTTCAATTTAATTTGCCCTATTTTTATAATGCTTTATTCAATTCAAAGAATCCTCATTATCGGTATTTGATTTAACATCGAATTCTTGCTTTTTAAAAAATCTAATTAATGAAATAAAATGAAGCGATATAAAAAATAATAATAGAAAAACTATAAACGTAATTATTGTTAAACCTAAATGAAAAGAATCACAAATGTTTAATAATTCTTTAGAATACTCCTTTAATGCATTAATATGGTTTGTGTTACAAATTTCAGCTTGGCAAATGGCGTTTGTACCTTCGATATATGTTTTTGACCTTTGAACATTATTAATAAAATAATCAATAAACTTTACGAACATTACAATACTGCCTAATGATGTTATAATCAGCGTAAGTTTAATATCTCTTATTTTTTTTTTAATTTAGCTGTTTTCATAAATAAAACCTTTTTAATTTATTTGTTTTCCGAGCGGCGATGTTTTAAAAACCACTTATAAAGTTCCGGATTATTGTATGCAGCCGTCCAGGAATCATGGCCGGCATCAGGGTAAACCGTAAATTTGACATTTCCGCCAACTTTTTTCAAAGCATCAACCATTTCTTCTGAATTTTTGATGGGCACAACAGTGTCCTTTGCGCCATGAAACACCCATACGGGAAGGTGTTTTATTTTGCCGGCTTCCCCCGGTGAACCCTTCCCGCAAATTGGTGCTATAGCAGCAAACCGGTCCGGATATTCACAGGCAAGACTCCATGTACCAAATCCTCCCATACTTAGTCCGGTAACATAGATTCTATTTTTATCAACTCGATATTTTGAAATGATTTCATCAAGTAAGTTATTAAGAATATCAATTTGCAATTCATTATCCCACCAACCATTTTCCGGGCATTGGGGAGAAACGATTACAAAGGGGAATTTTTCACCTTTTTTCGCAATGAGTTTTGGGATGCCATTTGCTTCGACTTTTTTCAAGTCGTCACCTCGTTCACCAGCGCCATGGAGAAACAAAATCAATGGCCAGTCAGTTTTAGATTTTTGATAAGTATCAGGAAGGTAGAGTAAATAATCTGATTTAATTGTTTTAGTAATTTCTTTTTCAAATGAGTGTGGATGTTGTCCCATAGGTCTCTCCTTTATGTTTTTGGATGATGAGCATCCTGAGTTGTAAAGCATGAAAGCTGTTATCAGCAACAGAAATATAAATTGTTTTTTCATTATAATCTCCTTTTATGTTCTTCTTCCGATATAAATTTAAGATATTATAACAAATTTATGAACATAGAACAACTTTAAAAGAAATTTAACCATAACTTGTCCCGAGGCCAAAGGCGCTCGTGGATAAGATACATAAGGACACATAAGAAAGGCTCAATGGAAATTTCTGGGGGGGAGAGACATTTTATCTTATTATTTATTTTGACAAAACAATTTACGACAAAACAATTTT
>JAOZNZ010001020.1 GCA_029933535.1 bacterium
GCTGAACCAAAACATATACTGCAACTTATTGAAAACGAAAAAATTTCCACTAAATTAAAAGCTCACGGGACCGCTGTAGGTATGCCTTCAGATGACGACATGGGCAACAGCGAAGTTGGACATAATGCAATTGGTGCAGGACGTGTTTTTTCTCAGGGAGCTCTTTTAGTTGACGAAGCGATAGAAACCAAGCGCATTTACGAAGGAGAAGCGTGGAAAGAAGTTGTAGCTAACGCTAAGAAAAACAAAAAACCGATTCACTTTATCGGGCTTATGTCAGATGGGAATGTTCACAGCAATATTTCTCAACTTTGCGCGTTGCTTGCTGAATGTGATAATGAAGACATTGAAGAGGTATATATTCACGGACTGCTTGACGGTCGTGATGTTCCTCCTCTAAGCGCATTAAAATATTTTGGTGATCTTGAAGATTACCTCTGGTCACTTCGCGTTCAGGGAATTAAATCAGGTAAAAAACGTGACTATTTCGTCGCTTCAGGCGGCGGACGAATGATTACCACAATGGACAGATACGAAGCTGATTGGAGCATTGTTGAACGCGGGTATAACGCGCACGTTCTTGGCGAAGCGCCTCTTTTCCCGAATTGTCTGACAGCGATAAAAGCAATGAGAGAAGAACATAAAGTTGATGACCAATATTTACCGCCATGGGCTATCCATAAATCTGATGATCCTGACACACCTATTGGTAGAATTGAAGATGGAGCAAGTGTTATTGTTTTTAATTTTCGCGGGGATCGTGCAATAGAAATCAGTCGAGCGTTTGTTGAAGATGAATTTACCTGTTTCGATAGAAAAGTTCATCCGGCAGTTACTTTCGCCGGAATTATGGAATACGATGGTGATTTGCATATTCCACCGAGATTCCTTGTTGCGCCACCGGCGATCGAGCGCACGATTTCAGAATATCTTGCCAAAAATGATGTTTCTCAGTTTGCAATAAGTGAAACGCAAAAATTCGGACATGTAACTTATTTTTGGAATGGAAATAATTCCGCTAAATTTAACGATAAAACTGAAGAATGGGAAGAAATCGAATCAGATAAAATCGCTTTTGA
>JAOZNZ010001021.1 GCA_029933535.1 bacterium
GTTTTCTTTTAATTGGTTAATGCCAAAGTTAATCAACTTCTGACCTATGCCTTTTCCCTGGTAATTTGTATGTATAGCTACTGGAGATAAAAGAAAAGCATTGACTTCACGTTCAAACGTCAACCTGGTAAAAAATATACTGCCGATAATTTTCTCGTTTTCAATAGCAATAAACCCATAAAGGTCTTGAGCATCAGTAGTGGTCATTATATCATAAGTTAAATTTCCTATTAACTCGCCTTCTGATAGCCCTTCTGAGTCTGAAAACACCTTGGTGAATAGCTGTTTTATTTCTTCTATATCGCTTGATTTATATGTTGAAAGTTCCATTTAATTATCTCCTTAAGGTAATTAAGAGTTATCTGTACTTGTACTTTCAGCACATAACGCAGAAGCTAAGGAGCGCTGTTTACCGCGTCGCTTTTTCAGTGTCTTGTTGAGCGGCGGTTGCTTTCTTTGCTGCTGACCCCAAACCTTCCAACTTCAGTTCCCTGGAAGGCTCCTTTCCATAACCAATTTCGTTAAGTTTGTCAGGATATACTTCTATCACGGCATAAGCGTTGCGAATCGGAGCTTCTACCATGGCTTTGACTGTGATGTGGTGAATGATCTTTTTGCCTGCATTGAGGCAATGGTTTCCCACAACATGATACTTTGGCATGGACAGTTTGCCGTACTCTTCTAACACGATCTCGAGATCTGAACGGGTTTTCTCTGATGTTTCGTTCCCGTCTATCACATCTCCAAGCTGAATGGTAAATGCAAGCTTCTGTTTATTGAGTTCTTGAACACATTCTTTTAGCCTGTCAAGAGCTTCCCGATAATGTCTGTTTCCTATTGTCCCTTTATCCCCCCACTGTATGTCGGCAATGACCCCGAAAGAGAAAAGCTTCTGTTGTTGACTGTCATCGGCCGCAAATGTTCTACCAAACACACTACATGTGATCGCGAATGCCACCCCACATAGAAATACATACCTAAATTTTCTGGTCTGCTCCAGTAATTTTTTATCCGGTTTTAATTATTATATCACCTTCAATGTATCTATGTATTATTCCGGATATGAGAGTTTGGTAAGG
>JAOZNZ010000366.1 GCA_029933535.1 bacterium
TATTCCTATCTGGAGAATATCTCCTAAAACTGTCCGCGATATTCCAAAAATGTACAACCAATTCGGGCATGGGGTGTTGGGAAAATTCTTGCCGCCGGTTCTGTTGGAAATAACTATCTTCAGGATTACTGCAGGCGAATGGATCAGTCTTATTGTTATTTTTATTTTCACTTTGATTGTATCCATCATTCTGACCAAGTTGATAATCTTTATTTTAAAAATATTTAAAGTCAAAAAAACACTGAACTTTTTCAATGCATTATTATGGCCTATACGCTGGTTACTCATGATAATTATCGGTAGAAATCTTTTTAAAATAGTTGCGTATTCTGTTGAAGCAAAATCTATAATGAAGATGACCACAATTCCGATTATTATTACTGCCTGGCTTCTTTTCAATTTAATAGATTACCTTTTTAATATTTGGAGCAGTAATCAAAGAAAACAAGGCAAACGGGATATTATCGTCTTCTACGGCTTGTTTAAAAAAGCTTTGAAATTATTGATCATATTTGTCGGCGCTACAATATGGCTGGATAATTTAGGCTTTAAAGTGACTACTATTATCGCAGGATTGGGTGTCGGGGGTATCGCTGTAGCTTTAGCTGCACAAAAATCTATCGAAGATATTTTGGGTGCAATGACCTTATTGGGTGCACGGCCGGTAGAGATAGGTGATTTTGTTAAATTCGGCGATAAGGTAGGCACAATTGAAGATATATCTCTTCGTTTAACTAAAGTCAGAACACTTGACCGAACGGTTGTAAATGTCCCCAACAGTATATTTGCTACATTACAGCTGGAAAATTATACCAGCAGAGATAAGATCAGGTTCCACCCGAAAATTCATCTGTGTTATGAAACTACGCCTGATCAACTGCGATGCATTTTAGAGGGCATTCGCAAGGTACTTTCTTCACATCCAAAAGTTTTGGAAGAACCTTTGAGGGTACGTTTTGTAAAATTTGGAACATATTCTCTGGAATGTGATATTTATGCTTATATTGATACAAAAGTATATGGCGTTTTTTTGGAAATTGCCGAGGAGCTGAACTTCAGTATTATGAAGGTTATTGAAGAAGCAGGCACACTATTAGCTATTCCTTCTCAAAATATTTATACACACTCAATGGAACCTGCTGATAAAAAAACGATTGAACGGGTAGAAATAAAAGTTTAAAAATAAAAATCCTGATATTCGTATTACAGTCAAAGGAAAAAAACTCCAACTTACCGGCAATACATACTGCCACGGTGTTCATTTCAGGGATAATGGCAAGACTGTTCTTTCTGATAACTATTTCGATTTACTGCCGGGCATTCCGAAGTCCATAACATATCTGAAATCGGGAGATCCCGAAAAGATTCAATTTCACACCTTGTCTGATTAAAGGTCGCTCGATAGGAAACAATCATGAGAAAAAAAATCAGCTTCATTAAACTTATTCAATTCTGGGGAATTATCATCTTAGTAACAATTGGCGGAAGCATAATCGCCCTTGATATTTTCTCCTCCTATCAGGATTTCAATTCCCGCGCAAATCATATGCGCTCAGATTACATTACCCGCCAGAAGCAAATAGTCAAGCGTGAGGTTGATCGTGTTGTTGATATGATTAATTATGAGAAATCGCAGAGCGAAAAACTTGTAAAATCAAAAATTAAAATGAGAGTTTATGAGGCATATACCATCGCTCAAAATATTTACAATCAGAACACAAACACCAAAAGCAAAACTGAAATTCAACAATTAATTATTAATGCCTTAAGCCCCGTTCGGTTTGAACAGGAAAAAGGATATTATTTTATCAGCAGGCTTGATGGAACAGCACTTTTATTTCCAAGTAAACCGGAATTGGTTGGAATAAATCTGATAAATATACAGGATACACATAAACAGTTTATTACCAAAGATATGTTTAAAATTGCCGAACAATCCGGCGAAGGATTTTATGAATATCATTGGACAAAACCAAATTTTACAGGGAAAGATTTTAAAAAAATAGCTTTTATTAAACGATTTGACCCATATAACTGGATTATTGGAACAGGTTTGTATGTCGAGGATGTTAAGGACCAGATTAAAGCAGACCTGCTATCAAAAATTAATGCGATACGATATGGTAAAGAAGGATATATTTTTGTTAACAGATTAAATGGAGATGCTTTAATATCCAACGGCAAACTTTTAAATGGAACAAAAAAATTATGGGAGCATTTTAATAAAAATCCTGAAAAAATAAAAGATATCTTTGAGATGGAATACAAAGCTGCTTTAAAACCTGATGGTGATTATATTTATTATTCGTGGGAAAAATTAACCGACTCAAAAATAGAATCACCAAAAACTTCTTTTGTTTATGGAATCCCTGATCTGAAATGGCTTGTTGGTGCAGGTGTTTATCTTGATGATGTGGAAAAAGATATCAATTTAATGCAGATCAAATTGAATAATCAGATTAAAGTAAAGCTGCTATACTCCATTCTGATCATTATTGGAATAGTAATGCTTTTTTTGTTTTTGTTTAATTTGCTGACACGTAAACTGAAAAATGATTTCAACCTGTTTATTTCTTTTTTTAACAAATCTGTTAATTTGAAGGAAGAAATAAATCGCAGCTTTATTCAATTTACCGAACTTGACCAAATGGCCGTCAATGCTAATGAAATGCTGCAAAATCTGCAAAAAAGCGAAACCCATTTGCACACTTTAACTGAAACAATTCCGGATCTCGTCTGGCTGAAAGATCCACAGGGAATTTACCTTTTCTGCAATCCCCGTGTAGAAAGTTTTTTTGGTGTAAAAGAAAGTGATATCATCGGAAAAACTGATTACGATTTTGTGGATAAGGAATTGGCAGACTTTGGACGACAGAATGATAAAAAAACCGTGAAAACAGGACGTCCATGCATAAACGAAGAGGAAGTTGTTTTTGCCGATGACGGCCACAAAGAACTACTCGAAACTATTAAAACACCAATGTATAAATCCGATGGAACACTTATTGGTGTGTTGGGTATTGCAAGAGACATTACAGAGCATAAACGAGCAAAGGAAAAATTAAAAGAAAGTGAAAAAAACTATCGGGATTTATTTAATGAAAATCCATTAGCACTTTTAGAAGAAGATTTTTCTAAAGTAAAAGAGTTGTTGGATGGCATTAAGAATAAAGGAATAACTGTTTCTAAAAAATATTTCGATGAAAATCCAAAGTTTTTGGCTGACTGTATTTCTTCAATTAAAATTCTTAATTATAATAAGGCTTCCCTCGATTTACTCAATTATAAAAATGGAAATGAGTTGATGCAGAATTTTAGCGCAAGTCTTAATGAAAAATCTTTGGAAACTTTTAAAACCGAGTTGGTCGCTATTGCAAATAATGAAAAATCTTTCTCCGAAGAATCTGAATTGGTATGCTCAGACAGGCAAACGATATCAATTATAATTAAACTTAGAGCATCCGATGATTATAAAAAGGTAATAGTTTCAATTGCTGATATTACTAAACTTAAAAAAGCAGAAGAAGAACTGCAAAAAATGAACAAACTCAAAAGCGTAGGAAATCTGGCAGGAGGAATTGCACATGATTTTAACAATATCCTGATGGGTTTGTTCGGTAATATTTCTATCGCTAAAATGGAATTAACAAAAAATCATTCGAGCTTCAAATACCTTGAAGAAGCAGAAAAATCCATGAATAGAGCTACCCGTCTGACAAAACAACTGCTTACATTTGCAAAAGGAGGCGCTCCAATAAAAAAAATCGTTAGTATTGGTCAACTTGCAAAAGAAGTGATTGATTTTGATCTCTCAGGCAGTAATGTAAAACTGGTTTTTAAACAGGCAGATAATTTGTGGATGGCAGAAGTTGACGGAGGACAAATACAACAGGTCTTTTCCAATCTCACAATAAACGCCAACCAGGCAATGCCGGATGGAGGACATTTGTATATTACTCTTGAGAATATCAATATCTCTGAAGATTTCTTGCCGGATGTCAAATCAGGAAAATATATTAAAATAATTGTTCGCGATGAAGGTGTTGGTATTGATCAAAAGTATCTTGACCGGATCTTTGACCCTTATTTCAGCACCAAGCAAACCGGCAGCGGACTTGGACTGGCAACAGTCTATTCTATTATACACAAACATGGTGGATTTATCAGTGTAGATTCTAAGCAAGGCAAAGGAACAATATTTACGTTGTATTTACCCGC
>JAOZNZ010000015.1:0-4783 GCA_029933535.1 bacterium
AGGTATATTTCATGCAATGGTGATATTAACGGTGATGGATTTGATGATATTTTTGATTTTAGTAATAGTTCTTCATCTAAATTTACTAATGGTTTTTTTTGGTTGACTTGGGGGAGCGCTTCTATTCCTACATGGGTTGATTTAAAAAATCAAACTAACAATGTATCAGGAAATAATTTTGCTGGATGGCCTAGTAATAATTCAAGAAGTATGATAACTTTAGCACACGATATAAATAACGATGGGAAAGATGATATTATAATAGGCGGATCACATTACGAAAACTATACAGGCAGTTTTTATATAATATGGGCTGACAGTTGGGAAGAAACTAACCATATTAATGCTGCAATATGGAGTTCTACTAATTTTCTTAAAGTAATAGGCAATGGAGACTCAGAAGACCTTGGAAAAGCACTTGATTTTGTAGATATAACTGGTGATAGTAATCTTGAATTAGTTGTATCGGCACCTCATGCAAAAGGTATGACTGGAGGTGTTATAAATGTGGAATGGGGAGGACAAGTTTATTTTATAGAATTCAACAATAACTGGAAAACAAATAATTCACTTACTTTAGGTCAACCACCTATAACTAATTATAGTACTTATTATGGAAACAGGGAATCTTGTAATCCCGGTAAAACTATTTCAAATATTAGAGATATAAACAACGACGGATACAATGATTTGGCTTTTAGATGCGCACCGGAAATAAACGGAAGTGCACATTATGCAGTAAATATAGTTTATGGAGGTCAAGTATTACCCGATACTTTTTCCCAGGAATTTTTTGACGGTACAAATGGTTTCATGATAATCGATCAGCAAGCTAATATTATTGAGCCTCTTGGCGATGTAAATGGCGATAATATAGATGATATCGTAATTAATATGACTGGAGCATCTGATTACGTTTTTGATGATCCTTGGTACTCTAATATTGTTGGGCAATCGATGTCAATTTTTTTCGGACAGACCAGCAATTTTCCACATTACATTGATGTAAGCTGGTGCGATGGAACTAATGGCGCAAATGTATGCGCGGGAATGGTTCACGCGGAAGGGTTCAGTGCAACACTTGACAGCGCCGGGGATATGAACGGTGATGGGTTTCGTGACCTGATTGTAGGAAACGCCCAACAAGACGGATTTGTTTTTCCGCCGGAATATGTTTATGTCATATTCGGCCGTCCGGATTGGCATAAAACTAATCCTATGACGACAAACACTCTTGATGGCGTCTTTGCTTTCTATGTTGAAGGAATACATAATGTAGGCTGGGGAGGCAGTACACACATGTTCGGCAGAGATGTTGCCGGCGACGGCGATATCAATGGTGATGGTTTCGATGATGTTTTAATGGGTGAATATGGCAAAGGCCGCATATATGTAATGTACGGCGGAGAAAGCGAACCTCAACCGCCATCTATTCGCGGTCCTGTCCATGTTTTTCAGGGAACAACGAACACTTGGCAATACGAATCAGAAACAAACACACTAATTTTCGGCTTAAAACCTACCAACGCATATCAATTTGCTTTTACGAACAACGTACGTTGGCCGCAAGGCGACCATGCACCAGGAAGTTTACACTTTACAAATTCGATAAGTTGGCAATTAGACGAAACAATAACATTAACATACACAACGAGCAATTCCGTTGGGCTTGGGCCATACAATACAACATTAATAATCCAACCAATTCCTGAACCGGTTCTATTTATTAATTGTTATTTGTCATTTTTTATTTATTATTTTATCAAAAAAAAATAAAAATACAGAATAAACTCAATTTCGTTATTTAGGTTTAACTACAGTCCATCCGTGTTTTGGGATAGTGATTATTTTGCCGTCCGACATTTCTATTTTGATGTCTTTGTCAGTTGTGTTCCAGGCAAAGTTTCCGCTGACGCCGTAACTTCCATAAACATAAGACAAATTTGAGCGTGCCTGTGGAGGAGTTTTAACATAAATATTAACTCCACTGCTCTGTAAAACATTTTTAAGAAAAGTAAACATTCCTTTTTCCAACCAGTCTGTTTTTTCCGTCCAGGCAGTAGCAAAAGCTCTGTTTGCCACAAAAATATTTTTATCGTTACCGGTTGTTAAAATTACAGGTGCTTTTCCAACTTTAGCTAAAGCATTTGAACCTTCAGGCGGATTTTTGAAAGTGAACATCTGGTCATCGGGATATTTTTTATCTTTAGGAAAATCCACACCTTTCATAAGCGGATTTTTTTTATTTACAATTATTCTTCCTCCAGGATTATTGAAATAAATTATTTCACCGAATTCATTATCAATAGTTTTGGCTTTGAACTTATTAGTATAATTACCTGATTGTGATTTTTCATCCCGATGTGTCAGGAGAAATTCTCCGGAGTATAAAACCTTTTTCGCGTTTTTTAAATTTTTGCGCATTTTAGAATTTAAATACATCGGGTCAGGTACAATTACAATCTTATATTTTGATAAATCATGCTCTTCAAGCCATTCATAAGGAATTACACGCATGTCTATCCCCATCTGATGCATGCTAGATTCAATTTGTTTTGTGCCGGCATAATATGGCCACAAAACTCTGCCCGGAAAACGATCAGCAGGCATAGCGCCTGCCTGAAATGAGTCATAAACAAGAGCCACTTCCGGTTCTCTTATTTTGTCATCCGCCGCGTCGATGATTTTTTTCATGTATGGTCCTATTTTCAGACTATACTCATCTTCTATTTTATCGACATAATATTTTTTCTGATTTGTATTTCCTTCGGCGATAGCGCCGCGAGTCATCGGGAACTGAAAAGACATAGGTGTAACTCCTTCACCTGCAGCTTTAGCCATGAAAGGGAGTATATAATCCCGCCATGCTTTGAAAGTGGGAAACGTTTCCATATTCCCATGACTTTCCGCGAGAGCAATTTTCTGGTTACAGGTTACATCACCAAAAGATAGATCGTAAAAGAAAAAATCACTTCCCGGAGCGTCACCCATATTTAAAATATAATTATCAACCGAATAAAATTCACTCCATGTACCGACAAGCTTACCGGTAAATTGTTTAGCGAATTTAATATAGTCAGCTCGAAAATCGCTTAATTTTTTTGAACGGAACTCAAGCCATTTAACCCATCTTAATGAACCGGGCAGACCCATTGCCGATTGTTCGGGCAGCGGTACACCCGGAGTTTCCATATAATCATTAAAAGCTTTTTTTGCTTTATCGCTGAATTTATAGTTCGGTAGAAAACCGCCTTCTCCAAGGAATCCCCACATAATTACATAACCAACAACATTCGAATTATTTTTTTCGTGAAATTTTATTATTTTTTCAAGTTCAGAATATCCGTTGCTTATTTGAGTTTTGTTAAATGGGTCTTGTACTGTGAAAAGGTCCGGTCGAACAAGCATATCCAAACCTGATTTAGCCCAAACGGGAATTTCTTTTTTGTGTTGTTCGATTACATTTCCACCCGGTTTAATAACCACTTCAAAGCCGTGATTAGTTGCTGCGGGAGCAATAACATCGGGATTCCACCCCCACATAGCGACAAGGATTTGTTTAGATTTCAAATCTTTAAGTTGCTGCTGTTTGGTTTGCGTTTGCGGATCAGGATTTTCATTCGCCTGGCAGGCGGTAATGAGTAAAAGTGTTGTAAGTATAAGTATATTTTTCATAATAATTTCTGGCATTTAGTACCGCCCTTTTCGGGCGGAGGTGTTGATTTACATTTTTCCTGTGGTTAAAACCACAGGCTAATCGATTGTGTCCTTATCGGACATGGCTGTTTGGTTCATTCTTCCTGTGGTTGAAACCACAGGCTAATCGATTGTGTCCTTATCGGACACGGTTGTTTGGTTCATTCTTCCTGTGGTTGAAACCACAGGCTAATTGATTATGTCCTTATCGGACATGGCTGTTTGGTTCATTCTTCCTGTGGTTGAAACCACAGGCTAATCGATTGTGTCCTTATCGGACACGGTTGTTTGGTTCATTCTTCCTGTGGTTGAAACCACAGGCTAATTGATTATGTCCTTATCGGACATGGCTGTTTGGTTCATTCTTCCTGTGGTTGAAACCACAGGCTAATCGATTGTGTCCTTATCGGACACGGTTGTTTGGCATTTCAAAGCCGCAAAGCGGCGAAATCGATTAGCCTCGCGTTTTAACGCGAGGAAAATGATTAATAAATATTATCCGCCCGAAAAGGGCGGTACATTATCTGCCTATTCGTTCAACAAATTTTGTCGTTGGTTTTTTCGCATTTAGTCCCAAATATATCTCTCATCATATTCAATATCATGTTTTTTCAACAATTCAATAAATTCATCTTTAAATGTTTTTTGGCGGTGATGTTCTTTTTGTCCTGTTATATATTCTTCAACTTTTTTTATCGAAGATTTACTGACTGAAAACGCTCCATAACCGCGTTGCCAACCTGACCATGAATTAAAATGTCGCTCATTTTTTATCCATTTCGATGAACTTCCTTTGATATTTTTTATCATATCAGAAACAGATATTATTGGCGGAATGTGAAGTAAAAGATGTATATGTTCCGGCATTCCGCCAATTGAATATAGGCAACCTTTTTCGTTGCGAATAATTCCACCAATATAATTATATGTTTGTTCCACAGAATTCCCTTTAAGAATCTGACGGCGTTCTTTTGTGGAAAAAACAATATGATACAATAAATTAGTGTATGTTCCAGCCATAATACTTACCCCCTTTTGTACCGCCCTTTTCGGGCGGAGATGCTGTTTTATTTTTCCACCTGTGGTT
>JAOZNZ010000015.1:4883-15426 GCA_029933535.1 bacterium
CTTTTGTACCGCCCTTTTCGGGCGGAGATGCTGTTTTATTTTTCCACCTGTGGTTGAAACCACAGGCTAATTAATTGTGTCCTTTTCGGACACGGTTGTTTGGTATTTCAAAGCCGCAAAGCGGCGTGAGCGATTAGCCTCGCGTTTTAACGCGAGGAACAAAATTAATAAATATATTCCGCCCGAAAAGGGCGGTACATTTTCATGCAATAAACAAAAAATGATTTCGTAAAAAGTCAAAAGCAAGATGCTTTTGTTACTTTAGGTTATTCCAATAATTTATAGTCTCTTTTGAATATTTATCAACTAAAGCCTTTTTTTCAGGTTCAGTTTCCGGATTTCGTTTTGCAGCTTCTTTCGCCCAGTTCAGGAAAAATTCAACCGATTTTTTGTCAATTCGTTTCGGTGTGTCCCCTATCTCAACATAATAAGGACCAGTCATTGCGAATCTGTAAGTTCCCGGATTATCCGTAAGAGTTCTAATCAAAAACCATCCGCTTTCATCAAAAGTTACTGAACCGATGTCATTAGTTTTCAACCATTCCGCATAAGTGACAGATTTATCTATTATGCCGTTTTTAATAATTTGAATTTTAGTAATATTATCAATTGAATCAAGTTTGATTTCAGGTTTAATTATTATATTTTTTTTTGCTTTAAATATGTAACCCGGTAATTCTCCATTGGCTGTAACACGAAGCAAGGGACCGCAAGTTATAAAACATTTTCCATCCTTAAGATTTTTCCACCATTTTTCCCAGGTTAGTTTTCCATCAACTTTTACATAAACGCGGTTGTAACCAAATGGTCCTCCTCCTACCGGCGCCGCTGAACCGGCGCCCGGAGGAATTCTCAATCCACAATTTAAAATTTTAAAATAAACATCCTGCTGATATTCCGCGTTACCGTATGGATCCGGATATTTATTTTTATCGCGTGGTTTCCCCCACGCTTCAGTTCTGTTCATCCCGCCATGCACGAAGTTATTATTTATAACTTCAATTGAATCCAACTCACCGCAAGCGAGGATTTGCGGAGTTTGCCACCAGTACATGTGGTCGAGGTGAACCCACACATTAGATATTTCACCGAATTTTTTCGCGAAATAAACATTCGGGGGAAAAGTCCATGTAGCTTCGGGAATTTCCACATCATCCGGCATATTGAAAAACATTAAAGTGCAGTCATTTCTCTCATCTTCACCTGTTCTAGTGTAAAGGAAATGATTATCATCAATTTTTATGAGCGGTTTTTTGTCAAGTAATTCTTTTTTTGATGTTCGACCCATTGGGGGATTAATCCACCACGACGGTACGTAAGCGATGTTGATATTTTCACTTTCAATATACAATGGTGTGTAATCGAAAATTGTGTGATTATGCATATCGCCGGCATACCATCCTTCACTATTCATATCAGCGATTTTAACAAGCCGGACTTTTTTGGCAACTGTTTTCTCTTGTTTGATATTTACTTTTCCATTAACGGGCATGAATTCTTTACCGCTTTCAACCTGGAAAGTATAATTACCTGGCGGAAGGTTCAGTTCAGCTTCACCGTTACAGGTAAAAGTTTCAAAACAGCTTGGCCAGTGGTAATCATATTGCGGTTGTCCATTTTCATTGTAAACATAAAGTCTGCAAGGTTTAATTTTACCGTTAGATTTTTCTTTAACAATAAATTTCAATTTTCCGTCAGTTATTTTTGGTATTTTTATTTTTTTATTTTTTGACGGAACAATTGATTTGAATTTTAATCCAAACTCCTTTCCGGTAAACGCGTTAATCACGCGAAACGGAATTGTTTTTTTACTGAACGGTTTTTTTACATAAACTAAAACTATCTCGTTAGTACCTTCAGACATTTCGGCAGCATCGCCATAAACGATTTTACCGTTCAGGAAGAGGAATTTAACATTTTGTTTACTGCAAATAAATCTGACGATTTGTTTTTTGTTATTAAAACAAGTTGACTTGAAGATGAAAAAGTCGCCGATTTTTGCATCGCATGAATTGTCGTCTTCAATCGACAAAGAAATCCCCCTACCCACTCCCGATGTAAAACCGGGATGTTCCACTTTAGGAAAGGGGGATTGTTGATTGTACTTACATTTTTGCCATGATATTATTTTACCGTCCGCCAATTGCCAATTTGAATTCCAAATTTCTTTTGACAAAATTCCTTTATTATAATTATCAACGATATTGATGACATTAACTTTATCGGGAGAAATCGGACCTAAAGCGGAGAATTGGTCAGCGAAGATATTTGTGGAAAAGCACAAACAAATTGCAGCAGTAATTATTTTTATCTTTATTAATTTTATCATAAAAGAGAATATGTTATGTAGTCGTCCCTTAAAAACTATATTTAAATATATTTTATGGGATGTTTAGTTAAAAAGCAAGTATAAAATAATGAGGAGTATTTGTCAAGAGAAAACAATGGACATTGGGGATTGGAATAATGGAATAATGGATTAATGGATTAATGGATTAACCACCCCACCCTTCGGGCACCCCTCCCCGAGGGAATACTCGGGATGTGCCACCTAAAACAGGAAGGGAGTTTAATGGACATAATGGACATTATGGGCACTATGGACGTTTTTTCAAATAATAAATGTCGTAGCAATAGCGAAGATCCCGGCCCCAAAGGGTGTCGGGAATAAATTGTTAACTAAACGTTCGACGTTTGACAATAATCCACAATTCCAATAATCCAACAATCCATATGATTCCCGGTTCAGGTATACTGTTTCCGAGAAGAACAATCGAACTGCTTTCACCTCCGGTAATAGAAATTTCGTCGATATAATTTGTAATTTCATCAGGAGCGAACACGATTGATATCCCGGAATTTGACAAGCTGGTAATAGAGTAAGGAGATCCGTAGTCAACAAAGAAAGGAGCATCAATATTCTCAACAGATCCGCTCAGGATTTGATCACCGCCATTACCTACGATAAAAGTAGAAGTAATAACAGTATCTACGAGAACATCGCCGAAATCAACAGTGCGGTGAGAAGTCCAGATAATGGGTTCATTAGTAAATTCGTACCCACCCATATCAACGATTACATTTAGAATTCTTGGATTTCCCGCAAGATCTTTTTCGAGAGGCATCCACAAGGTGTTAGTACCAGCATTAATACACGGAGAATCGGCAGCGAGTTTAAAGAAGCCTGTAAAAGGATTAGCAAGTTTCGGGTCATCGGAGATATTTCCGATACCTGAAGGCAATGGAATCGAACAACAATAGGTGAAATCGGCTTGACCTGAAGTTGAATAATAATTATTTGAATAATCGGCAAAGTTATGATAGATAACAGAGTTTTTAATAGTAGCATTGGAATCGGAATAAATACCTCCCGCAGTATCGGAGGCAATATTACTTGAAATTGTACAGTTTTCAAGCAAAACATTACCAACAGCATAAATTCCTCCACCGTCAGAAGCGGAGTTATTTACGACGAGAGTATTTCTAACGGTCCCGCCATAACTTAAGCATATACCTGCGCCGCTGAGAGCGATATTTCCTGAGATTTGGCAGTGAGAAACTTCGCCGCCATATTCACAATAAATAGCGGCATAATAAATAGAGTTATTATTATAAACTTTACAATTGTCGATTTTTCCGTTAGAGAGAAAAAAGACAGCGGAACCATTTTTTGAATAGTTATTGTGGATTATAGAGTATTCTATAAGTCCGCCGTTATCACAGTAAACAGCGCCTCCTTTGTCTTCATAAATGCCGCCACCTTCAGGGAGAGAAGTAAAATTACCAACAAGTTCACAGCGCGAAACAGAACCGGTAAACGAGATATAAACTCCACCACCTCTTGGAGCATAATTGTTTGTAATAATGCTATCAGTCACCAGCGCGCCATTGTTAATGTATATGGCGCCACCCGCTTCGAGTGCAAAGCATGAATCAATAACGCAATTTGATATAGTGCCGTTATTGCAATAAAGAGCGCCGCCGTTTTTAGCTGCAGAGAAATTTTTAATGACACAGTTTTTAATAATTGCGTTTCCATAGAGATAAAAGCATCCACCATTAGAGACGACAATAGAATTTTCGGGGTTAGGGATCAAGGTAAAACCTGTAAAAACACCTTTTGAAATATGAACGGGCGAATCAGAGTTGAAAGTTTTAACAACAAGCGTAGCTGTTTGATTACCTGAAACACTTTTAACAACAATATCTTTGTCGATATACATTGGTGAGGAAATAAAATTAGTTTCATCTGCAACAAGAACCATATTGCCGTCAACAGTTTCTTCAACAGCCGCTTCAATATTTGTTGCAGCGGTAGCCCAGGAAATATAGGGCCATTGATGCAATCCGGTGGAAGAAACAAAATTAGTAACGCCTGAAGGAACAGGTCTGTCAACGAGGATTACGTCACTTGTAATTTCGCCGTAAATATTCGAGCCGAAAACGGAAATATAATTAATATGTCTGTTCAAATTAACCGAAGGAGCCGTCCAACTTTCACTTGCCGGGAAAAATAGCACAGAGTAATCCGCACTATTTGATATCCACATATAACCAACAATATTTGCGTTGTTAGTGCCGGCAACAATATAAGAATCCGTAGAGTAATCAACAACATTAACCATATTTGTAATATCAACAAAAGGCGCACCTGTACCGGCAGCAAGTCGAGTAACCGTTACAGTATCGGAAGCGAAATTATTCATTAAATTTGTACCGTAAACGGTAATAAAGTTAGGTCCTACATCGAGAGGAATAACAGCAGCCCAGTTTTGGGTAGCATCGAAGGAATTAACAGCTCCATTAGCCGCATTTGAGATCCACATACGGCCCATGACATTGAAATTAATTGTGCCATCGATAACCAAAGAAGAGTAATCGTAGTTGAGTACGGAGTTAGTGGTATTGATAGTAACAATCGGAGTACCGAAACCGGGGGTACCGCGAGTAATTCTAATCACATCGTTAGTAATTTGGTTTACGAGATTAGATCCGAAAACGAACAAATCATTCCATCCTATATTCAAAAAGACAGCGGGAGAGTTCCATGAATTAGAGGCTGGGAAAGCATCTACAGCCGCGCTTGCGGAATTAGATATCCACATAAATCCTACAATGTTTGGATTGTTAGTACCTGAAACAGAATACATTTCAACATCAGATTCAACAAAAGAATTAGTGTCGGTAATGTCGAGGAATGGAGTTCCCGATCCGGGCTCTTCACGAATAATAACAGCTGTATCACTCCCCTGTTCACCGAAAATATTTGTACCGTAAACGATGAAAGTATTTGTTCCTACATCAAGAGGAAGCACATGAGCTGACCATAAAGGCTGTGCGGCAAAATTTGCGAAAGAATTGTTCAGAAGATTTGAAACAAGCATTGTGCCGACAACATTAGAATTAGCCGAACCGGAAATTTGAAAAGAAGAAACGTCAAAAGTAACAAATTTGTCGGCGTTAGTGATTTGAATTACAGGTGTTCCTGTTCCGGGAATGCCGCGAATGACAGTAATAGAGTCGGCGTTTTTATCTCCCAGTGCATTCTGTCCAAAAACCCAGAGTGTGTTCACACCAACAACAAGAGAAATAGTAGCGGAAGTCCATACCGGCGCGGAAGAGAAATAATTAACCGAATGAGTTACTGCGTTAGAAATCCACATCGCTCCTGTAACGTGAATATTATTTGTTCCTGCAACGTTAATTGAATAAAAATCATAGTTAACCCATTGCGAAGTGGTTGTGATGTCAACATATGGAGGTCCTGTAGCGGGTCCTTTTCTTGTAATAAGAACGAGGTCATCATCAACATCACCATAAATATTTGTTCCGTAAATTTTTATGTCATTCAGGCCAACGTCAAGCGAAATAGAAGAAGCAGCCCAATTATCTGCAGCGTCAAAGAATTTTTGTTCACCTGTCAGGGGATTATGAATTCTCATTTTTCCAACAACGTTCAGGTTATTTGTTCCTGAAAGAGTAACGTCGGAAATATTATTTTCAACTTCAGAAAAATTGTTTGTGCAATCAACAAAAGGCAGACCGGTACCCGGTACACCACGCGTGACACTAAAAATATCATTAGTAATTTGACCGAGAGTGTTTGTACCGAAAACAGCGATAAAATTCTCGCCTGTTGATAATGGAACACCCGGCGCAGTCCAGGATTCCATGGCGGTAAAGGTTACAGTTCCGGCAAGCGCGTTTGTCAGCCACATACCGGCTACTTGCGCGTTGTTTGTGCCTGCAATTGCGATAGACGTAACATCGAAAGTCACAAAAGAGATTTCTGAAGTAATGTTAACGAATGGTATTCCGGTTCCGGGTTCTCTGATAATAATAACATTATCGTTTGCAACTTGTCCGATAAGATTTGTACCATAAAGATAAATATCATTAGTTCCCGGTGTTAGCGGAATTTCAACAGAGAACCAGTTATCGCTTGTTGGATAGAAGCTAACAAAGAAGCCGTTATTGAAATTAGTAATCCAGAGTCCTCCAATAGTATGGATATTATTTGTACCGGCTACAAAAAATGAAGTTTGATCATAAACAACTGAAGAATTTTCGTTTGTGATGTCAACGAAAGGCAGTCCTGTGCCAACACCAAGTCTGATGATTTCAATAGAATCGGAAACCACAAAATTTCCCGCACTTTTCGCATAAGCAGTAATTAAATTTGTGCCAACAACAAGCGGCAGGTTGGGCGAAGTCCACGCGAGTCCTGTTCTTGAAAAGTTATGAACAACGCCATTTACAGAATTAGAGATTTGGAAATCTCCGGTTACATATTCATTATTTATTCCCGCAAAGCTGTAAGAAGAAACATCATAAGTTACGGCTATGGGAGAGGAAGTCATTACAATATCCGGCAACGGGAAAGCGAATAATTCATAAGCGCCTCGATCAACAACATTTGACACGCGGCTGTTCCCGTCGAGTTCAACAAGCTGAAAAATTCCCGGCAGATTGGTTCCACTATCGATAGAAAATGACGATTGCAATAAACGATAATTGTCGATTGGCCTGTTGACGAATTGCGGAAGATTAGTTGCGTTTCCGCCATCATCATAAATATTAGATATTGCGGGTTGAGCGATGCAATAAAAGAATGAAGCATTACCGTCCACAAAGTAATTAGATCCTGAAAGAGCATTATTAAAAAAGAGGATACTGTTTACAGCGTTACCGCCGGAAGAGAAAAAAGCTCCTCCGCCGTTTATTGAATTATTGTCGGAAACAGTACAGTTTTGCAAGATTCCGTTAGTGAGAATAAATGCTCCGCCGCCGTTTGAAGCGATATTATCAGTTATAAGACAGCTTTGGAAGAATCCTCCGTTTTCGCAGACGATACCTCCTCCATTTTTGGCCGCAACGTTATTTTTTATTTCACATCTTTGGACTTCTCCATCGCCGACAATATAAATACCGCCTGCATCTTTTGCGGAAGAGTTATCGCTGATATAACAGTTTTCAATAAGTCCGCCGTAATAGCAAAGCACACCGCCGCCGCCGTAATAAAGGTTAGTGCTATGCCCTAAATCAGTAACCTCGTTATAATAAATCAAGCTATTTTTAATAACCCCACCTTCAGAAACAATAACACCTCCACCGGCATGAGAAGCGGAATTATTTCTAATAATACAGTAGTTTGCTTCTGCGTTTCCGGAAACAAAAAGTCCGGCGCCATATTTTCCTTCACAATGGACAATGGTACAATTTTCGGCTAATCCATCGTTGACAGCAATACCTGCACCAGGTTCTTCTTTGGTGTTGAAAAGCGCGTTAGAAACGGTAAAACTTGAGAAAACGGAATTTTCACGGATATAAACACCTCGACATAAATTCTGCGCGTTAATAATTGTTCCCTCTGCGCCATTAACACTTTGCACGGTTATAGTCGCGTTAGTCAAGGCAATAGTAGAAGAAATGGCATAAGTACCGTTAGTAACAAGAACCGTGTCGCCGTTTTCAGTAACATTAATTGCCGACTGAATGTCGGTCGCGGCGTCCTCCCACGTTATGTATGGGGAAACATTATTACCAGTGAGAGAAACAAACCTTGTAACGGCTGATAATTTTAGAGGAAGAAAAATCATCAGGAACAAAACTGAAATAGCTTTAATTTTTTTGTTCATTTTAGTTTGGAGTTTATAATTACCAAAGACTTTAAGGACATTAAAGATTTTAAGGACAAATATTTTTTAATTTTAAATAATAAATAGTAAATGATAAATAATAAATCATAAATGGAAACGGTTCCGGTACCGCAGCATGAATTTGTGCTTCATCAATTTCTAATTTGCCGTTTTCTATAGTTGCGGAATAACCAATTATTCTGAAAGATATGTTGTTATTCAGGTCGAACGCGGTATTCGATCCTCCAATCATATACCATGAATCCTGCTCCGGCAAGTAATAATTTGTGACGAAGTCGTCATACCAGGAGTTGCCGTCAAATGAGTATTGCACATCGATGTATCGCGGTCCGTTTTCATTCCTGCGTGCGCTGAAATAAAAACCAACTCCTTGTTTATCAAACGTTGAAGCTGAGAATTCAAGATATTTAGATTTATCGGATTGACTCGTTGGAAAGTTTGTAGCGGATAAAATTCCGTTGCCGGGTATGTTCGATACAACTCCAGGAGAGAAAGTTAGTGTTCCAATTCCCTGAGTCGGTGAAGTGTCGTCAGCATATCCGAAATTCCAAATTACCGAGTGGATCGAACTTGTAACAAAATAAAAATATTGTGCAGCGATTAGGGAAGCAGCGTTGGTTTGTCCGTGGTCATTCCAAGCGTAGTTAGTTATTGCGCCGTTGTCACGAATCCATCTTGCGGCGTAAAACCATTTCCCCGGCATAAGCCAGAACGAGTTTGTCGCGCCATATCCGCCGGAGATATTAGTTTCACCCGCGGACAACCAAGTCCAATCGACATTATTTGACGATTGTCCGTAACCTATTTGTGGAATTCCATTAGAATAACTGTCAGAATAAAACTCTTGAATCTGAGCAACAATACCGGTAACGGCGGGAGCTGGATAAACGAGAAAGACAGTATTTGTTTCTACTGGTTTGTGGTTAAGTGAAAAATCATCAACAAGAATTCTTGCTCCGGAAAATTTGTATACCTCAATATAAATTTTTTGATCCGGTCGCGGAGTAATATCAAGACACGGTGAAACATATTGTGTATAGGTCAAATCGGAAACACCGTTAAAAAAAGTTTCTCCATGATAAAGATTATTCCAGGTAGCGCCGCTATTGTTGCTGTATCTGATTTTGATATCCGGGGTATCAAAACCGGATTCTCTTGCAAGCCAAAAGCTGAAATTTGATACGGTTGTTTGGCATTCATATCTGAAATAACTGTCATCATAGGTTGCAATTCGCCAAGCGTATGGAGCGCTTTTGTAATTAGTGTTTTCGCGTTCAGCGAAGTTTGAAGAAAACTTGTCATCTACCGGCCGAGCAGCGTTGTTCGCATAATAAGCAGGATCGTCGTAGGAAGAAGTGTTTCCGGACCAGTTTCCTGCAACATCGAAATTCTCCGAATAATCGGCGAAAGCGATGGTTGAGAAGACGAGAACGGACAAAACGGACTTAACGGACTTTATGGACTTTATGGACATTGGGGATTGGATTAATGGATTATTGGATTATTGGATTAATGGATTTACCACCCCGCCCTTTCGGGCACCCCTCCTAAAACAGGAGGGGAGTTATTGGGTTAATGGACGTATTTTTAAATAATAAATGATAAATAATAAATTACAAATGATAAATAGACACGGTTCCGGAGTTGCCTGGACATTGGTTTCGTGAGAAGTTTCCGCGGGACCGAGTGACGGAATAAAATCATCGACCGGAAATTCTGTTCCTTCATAACTAATAAAAACGTCAACGAATTCGCCTTCACGCGGTGCGTATTCCGCAAATCTGTATTCCCATCCATCATCAAGCGGAACGCGCAAGATATAATTTATATTGTTTGAAATAAATCTACCGACAGACGTTTCCGCGCATATTTTTTCATTAAACCTGGCAATTACTTTAGCATTAGGAATGCCGGTTAGGCAAATCCCCCCAATACCTTTCGCTTCTCCGTAATAAAAGTTATTAGGCAGGGATAGCCTGGCGAAGCATTGCGAGGAAGAAATCAACAAAACAGCCGTGATTAAGATTATTGCTTTCATGATATTGTAATAATTAAGTTTTTATAATTTTCTTACGCCCTTATAGGGCTAAATAGTTTTGTTTTGTTCCTTCACAGGGCGCCGCGCCCAGCGAATAGTGGGGAACCATGTGTTATATCATCATTCCCTTTCAAGGAATTTTTTTCTTAGGTCAAGGACTATAAGGACTTCAAAGACTGCAAAGACGCCTCTTGCTAATCCAACAATCCAATATTCTAAATTATTGATCTTAATGTTTACGGGTTCTGGTTTCATATTCCGTACCTACGGCACGGTAATTATCATTAAATTTGATACTACAAATATTACGGCCCAAATGGGACTATTAACTAATAACTATTAACTA
>JAOZNZ010001022.1 GCA_029933535.1 bacterium
GTAGGGTTTAAGGTGTCAGGTTTAAGGTGTCAGGTGTCAGGTGTCAGGTGTCAGGAAATTCGTCCCGAGCGCGCTAGCGCCTCGGGATGAATTTAGTATTTACTTTATTCTTGGACGTTCGATGTTCGATGTTCGATGTTCGCGAAGTGCCCGGAGAATTTCGGTCGATGTTCAGAGTTCAGATGTTCTCTGAATTTCGAATTACGGATTACGCCCAGCATACGCCGGGTGCTTCGCAGATTACGGATGTCTATTCCTCGTCTTCTTCCGGTTCTTCTTTTCTCTTAATTCTTTTAATATGCGGAATTCCCGACATAGTATTTTTGTGATAAACCTGCGTTTTATAGGTGCGTAAAGTTCTGAGCTGTCGGTTACCGAACATGCCTTTTATTGATGCCGGTCTTTTCACAGAGTAATAACTAAGTGGGACAGACCATTTCAAACTCATATCCGGAACATTTTCAGCGAGTTTTTTTACATTTAAATCCAACGATGTAACACCTTTTCTAAGCAAAGGTTTCCCCTGTTCTGTTTTAGTATTAAAGAAACAAAGCAATTTAATTTTAGGATTCATAAAATTCAAAGAAGAACTTTTACCTCCTGTAAATTTGTACATAGCAGCATATTCACCAAGATTATTTGCAAGGGTGATTTTGTTAACCATATCACCAACGAGATTAACTTCAATTCCTGAATCGAGGTTTTTATTTTTCAATTCAAATTCGATTTCAAAAACATAACCTTCTGCCAGCATTTTTTTCTGGATAGGCCGCCATTTAGCAACAATTTCTTTTTTGGATTCTTTTTTTTCAAACGCCTCCATGAGAAATGTAGTGAAATCTTTTTCTAAAAGACGCGGTACAGCACGAACCTTAATAAGTTTAGTGTTTTCAATAACAGTGAATTCACTGTCTAGCGCCTCGGTATAATCATACAATTCATCTGCGAGTAGCAAGGGACAAGACACAAGCAAAGCAGTAATAACAAGTGATTTAATTTTCATATCATACCTCCATTTATTATTTAACGATTTAACGATTTAACGATTTAACGATTTAACGATTTAACGATTTAAC
>JAOZNZ010001023.1 GCA_029933535.1 bacterium
TCGATCTCAACCTGAACAAAGCGGTTGGATAACCGATATCCGTCAACTTTTAAAGATGTAGAAAATTCAGGCTTTTTCGGAGAGTGTGTTAAGTGAAAAATTTTTGCACTCAGACCGGGAATATTTTCAGCGCGGAAAATTATTTTTTTTGAATTTTCGCTTTCTATAATCTGACAGGGGATTAATTCACCCTCCGGTCCTGTAATTTTAACATAATTTTGTGTTTGTTGCTTTTCGCAATCGATTTCAACAATATCGCTGCGAACCCACGGATGCGGATTAAAAACAACTATAGCCTGACCATCGCCGTTTGTATCCATATTTCCGGAGATTGTATTCAGGGCAGTATCCAGCAATCTCCCGGCATTTCTGTTAAGCTGCGCGTAATCGGTAGCCGCATCCAGGTAAACTGTATGCAGGGAAGTACCGTCAAGGTTATCATGCACTTGCCCGTAGAGCAATTTTTCCCACAACTTCTTAATTTTTATTTGCGGATAAACAAATCCAGCTTGTTGAGCGATAAACGCGAATTTTTCCACATTAGCCAATAAGTTTTCGCCCAGCCGGTTATCACGTTTCACCTGTGAGTCAGTAGTTAATGTTCCCCGATGTGTTTTGAGATATAGTTCATCGTTAAAGACAGGTATATCTGCACTTTGTGGTTCATCTTTTATCATTTCAAAATATTCAACTGCCTTTGAAAAATTAACCGAAGGAAATTTGTCGTCATTTGCTAAACTGTTTGCGCGGTCAAGCATATCCGGCAACGGTCCGCCGCCATGATCACCTTTCCCGAAAACGACCAGAAGTTTATCCAATCCGAGATCTTTATTCAGTTTCTTCATATTATCAAGAAGCATTTCAGGTTCGACACGTTCCGAATACGCACCATAATCATGGAATGCTAAAACGCGTGACCCGTCAGATCCTTCCCACCAAAACAAATGATGCGGGAATGGGACAGGGGGATCATTACGTTCGGTCTGCCATTTTAGTTTATGAGTTATAAAATAATCGATACCGCATTTTTGATATATTTGCGGCAGATTCCAATTGAAGCCAAAAGTATCCGGC
>JAOZNZ010000367.1 GCA_029933535.1 bacterium
AATCGCCACTTGGCATTACTGTTGCAGTAACATGTTTCCATTGATTAGAAAAAGCAGTATCGGTTAACCAGTTTGAGTAAATTATTTTTGCAGCACCGCCATCAAAAACAACAAACATTATTCGACCATAAGTATGACCGCTATTCGGCTGGAATCTTATACTAATAGCCGAAGTAATTTCTAATAACCGTTGTTCAGTATCGAATTTTAGTGGTTTAACATCTAACTCGCAATAAAAGGTATTCGCATTTGTCCAGTTTTTTTCCGAACTATACCTGTTTAAACCATCAAAATATAACGCATTGCCGTAAACTCCTCCTGATACAATTACGCTTTTATCACTTCCTAATATCAAATCGTTATTACGTCCCGGAAAAGCACTGTCATTATCAGGAATATGCCAGGGAGGTTCCGGCTCTGTAACCACATTGGTTAATGTGTCCATATTCCATAAAGCCCATGTTCCCGGGCTGTCGACCAATGGGTCGGCATTAATATAGAATGAGCAAAAGAATATTGCTACCACCAAAACACTTAAATTTTTAATCATAAATTCTATTTTCCAAAGTTAGGTGAAACAGTTTAAATATTAAAACAATTCCAACTATCATTAGCATTATATCAAAAAACAATTAAAAAGTCAAATCGGCTATTGTTTTTAATTTTCGGTGTCCGATTATGTCAAATTAACATTCTATAATACTTACTGCAAGTCCGCCGAGAGAAGTTTCCTTATATTTCTCCGACATTTCCAAACCTGTTTGTTTCATTGCAGCAATACAATTATCTAATGACATACCGAGATGATGTTCAAGGGCAATTTCCGCGGCATTCTCTATTTGTTGAGGTGTGCCACCGCGAACTGCACACAAACCTGCTGCAGCCATAGACGCCGCGGAACCGATTTCTCCCTGGCAGCCTACTTCGGCACCTGAGATTGAACTTCTATGTTTTATTATTCCGCAAATAGCTCCCGCAGTAAGTAAGAACTCTCGAACTTGTTTTATTGTTCCGTTTTCTTTTGTGACAAAATAATACAAAACAGCCGGGATGACTCCCGCAGCACCGTTAGTTGGAGCTGTAACAACAGTATGCCCCGCAGCGTTTTCTTCACTTACAGCCATAGCGTATGCACACAACCAATCATTCAGATTCGCGGTTTCAGGAGAATCCTGAAGTTGATCATACAACGCTTTTGCACGACGGGACAATTTAATCTTTCCGGGCAAAATTCCTTCGGATGATAAACCTTATCTTAACACAATTTTGCATTGCCAGCCAAATTACATCCAGTTCACGATTAAGCTCGTCATCAGATATATTTATATTTTCGTTACTCCGTTTCATATCTGAAATGGATAATCCGCTATCAACAGCCATTTCCAACATTGAATCTGCCGAATTAAAAGGATAAGGATATTCAACAGCCGATTGCGATGAATTAGTTTTTTTCAATTGATGAAATTCGGCAAGCGTTTTAATAAATCCACCCCCGATAGAAAAATATGTTTCTGATAAAATTATTTCCCCGGATTGATCAACTAATTCAAAAATCATTCCGTTTGGATGTTCAGGAAGCGATTCACCTTTATTAAAGATAATATCACTATCCGGAGAAAATTTAACTTTTTGTTTTTTATTTATTAAAATGAATTTATTTTCCCAATTTCGCTCAAGTAATTTATCAACATCCTTATTAACTAAATCTGCAGGCGAGTAATCATTCAGTCCCAATGCTACTGCATTATCAGCAGCATGACCTTTACCTGTGTATGCCAAAGAACCCTTGAAAATACTTATGAACATTGGAGTAAGACGCACTTCCCAGCGCGTCATGGATTATTGGATTATTGGATTAACGGGGAAATAAATATTCAATATTCAACAAGAAATTTTCAACGTCAAAGTTAAGAGCAACACGCCACACGTGTTGAATATTTCTTTGTATTTACTTTGTGATTGAAAATTTCTTGTTGAATATTTTTCTGTTAAATTTAGATTACCGACTACAGCCACTTATCCAAATTAGCTTTCACGAATTCATCATCGTTTAATTCAGGATAACTATCATAAACTCTGTCTATTTCTTTTTTCTGACCTTCGGTTAAAATTTCATCAGGATTTAGTGTCCATAATCCTTCAAGTAAACCTTGACGTTGAAGAACATAATGCAATCCTACGATGCATCCTTTAAAATTATTAGCTGCATCGAAAAAAGCTGAATTCACATCTGTTACTTTAATACCGAGGGTATATAATTCTGAAAGATAATCTTTATAATCAGGAGATTTTATTCTTTCCAACTGCTCAACGGCAGATTTTGTCCAAACAGCCCAATGACCTAACAACCCGCCTGAAATACGTAATTTTATAATTTTACCATTGCAGCAAAACTCATATTCAGTAAGTAAATCAGCGATTATATTATCGTCATTACCGGTATATAAAGTTATTTCATCAGCACGTCCTGATTCGGCAACACCTCTCATAACATCAATTGTATGATAGCGGTTAAAGGGCGCCATTTTTATTGCGACAACATTTTTAATTTTAGCAAATTCCCGCCAGAAATCAGTGTCTAATCTTCGTCCTCCAACAGCGGTTTGCAAATAAAAACCAACTATCGGAATGACTTCCGCCACTTTTTTACAATGTTCAATTATTGTTTCATTATCGGCATTTTTAAATGCTTTTAATCCTAAAAGTCCAACATTATATCTAAGCGAGACAGCTGTTGCTGCCTCTTCAATTGCTTGATCAGTTCTACCCAATATCCCTGCAACTCTAACAACTTTTTTACCTGTATTTTTTTCAAAAGCATCAAATTCTTCTTTTGCTATTTTTAAAACAGGTTCTAATAAATCAATCCCTTTATCTCTTATTTCAAACTGAGTTGTGTGGACTGCACAGGCAACTCCGCCCGCGCCGGCATCAAGATAATACCTCATCAGCGCGCGCTGTCTTCGTTCGTCAAGTTTTCTTTCAGCATTAAGCGCCAATGGCAATGCCGGGATAACAACCCCTTTTTTAATAATATCTGCTATTTCTTTTGATAAGTTCATGTCTGTATGTTATAAAGGTTACAAGGTTGTTCATCAAAGATGAACTTAAGGTTATCCCATTACATGGGATTTAAGATTACAAGGTTATTGGTTCACAAAACTTAAGCGAGCGAAGCGAGCAACCTTCAAACCTTAAGAGAGCGAAGCGAACAACCTTAAGCGCATAGCGCAACCTTTTAACAAGAGTTTGGCTTACTAATACTTCCCATCCCTAACCTGAAACTTGGTTGGTTTACCGGATGTTTCTCCGTCTTTTCCAATCCAATCAGCAATCCAGGCAATCATTTGATCAGAGTTAGCTTTTGGTTTCCCAAATAAATCATAAGATTTTGCTGCATTATTTAGTAATGCTGTTTCAGCTTCCATTCCGGTAAAAGTGACTTTTTTGTTAAATAGTTTTCCAAACTTTTCTGCTGTTTCTCTTAAAGAAATCAATTCATCACCGGTAATGTTTAATATTTCAGCAGGGCTGCCGCACTGTTCCAAAGAACGAATAATCATATTATTAGCATCGCCTTGCCAAATCACATTAAAATAACCCATTGATAAATCTACCGGCTGCTCGTTTTTCACTTTTACTGCAACATCAATAAGCACGCCATATCTCATTTCCACAGCATAATTCAATCTAATTAATGATACTTTAGTTCCATTCTTTTTACTGCCGTATTCAAACATACGTTCACGTCCAAGACATGATTGAGCATATTCTCCAACAGGTCGTGGCATATCAGTTTCCAATGAACCTCCGTCTTTTACAGGTACAAGTTCATAAACACATCCGGTTGAAAAAGCAACGATTTTAGAGTCTTTGAACCTTTCAACGACCATAGCCGGTAATAAAGTATTTACAGCCCAGGTCATTGACAAATTATCTTCAGCACCGAATTTCATCCCAACAAGATAAAACACATTTTCAACATCAGGTAAACTATCCAAAAACGCGTGATCAAGCAAGTCGCCTTGAATTGCTTCAATGCCCATACCTTCTATTTCTTCCAAAGAGCCATTAGGCCAATAGGCCGAAACTCCGATGATTTTCTTTTTTACGCCTGCTGCTTTACAGGCCTTAACAACCATTCTTGCCATTGACGGACCTATTTTTCCTGTAACACCAAGAAACATAATATCACCATC
>JAOZNZ010000368.1 GCA_029933535.1 bacterium
TCCCACTGTGGTACCTCCCGAGTATTCACCTCGGGAAGGGGTACCCGACAGGGCGGGGTGGTTCTTCCAACCTTCCAACCTTCCAACCTTCACACGTCAATCTATTGACATGGTACAAGAAAAAACGTAAAATGTAATGTCCTGTGTTTTAAATGAAGAACGCCGGCATAACAATACACGGTTAATTAATTAAGGTGAAATAATGATAATTAATGAAATGTTCCTCTCAGTTCAGGGCGAAGGTATTTATACCGGCATCCCTTCGATGTTTATTCGCGTTGCAGGTTGCAACTTGAATTGCCCGTGGTGTGACAGCGCTTACGCCAAATCGCAGGAGGATGGAAATGAGACATCTATTTCTTCAATAGTTGATGAAGTTAAAAAGCATGATGTTGAGCATGTAGTAATAACAGGTGGCGAACCGACAATTTATCCTGAAGAATTAAAAGTTTTATGCAATGAACTTAATTCTTTAAATAAAAAAATAACTATTGAGACCAATTCAACTCTCTTTGTCGATTGCAATCCTCATTTATTGTCGTTAAGTCCAAAATTATATCTGGGATGGGAAGAAGAAATTATAAAGAAAAATCTTTCTAAAAAATGTAAAATACAAATTAAAATCGTTGTTGATTCAATTGAAGAAGCATTAGACGCAATCAAAAGAATTGAAAATTTTGACATCAAAAAAGAAAATGTTTTCCTTATGCCTAATGCTGCTACAAGAGAAAAACATATTCGCGGTGCCGCTTGGCTGGTTCCGTTTTGCTGTAATAATAATGTGCGGTTCGGTGGAAGATTACAAACACTCCTATGGAACAGCGAACATGGAAGATAATGCCGGTCTCGATGAGACCGGATTTCGACGTTGTCGAAAAGGTATTCGGTTAATTGAAATTATTTAATTTCAATTATGGTACAGGAAGGGAGAAAGTGTATGATATGTCGCTGGAGGGACGCTGTCCCCAGCGTCCTAAATTAGTATTAAGTATTCGGTAATCGGTGGAAAGAATAGACAGTAAACTTAACAACAAAATTTACTTAGCAATTAATTTGCATGCTAACACACGGAAATCTAATTTGCTCGAAAGAGCAAATTACATCCGAGTGCCTGATAAAATCCCCCTAGCCCACTCCCGAGGGAATACTCGGGATGTTCCACTTTACTAAAGGGGGAATACAAAAATCGGCACGAAATACTTAACAATAAATTCATAAGCAAGCATAGTTAAATAAATTTGATTTTCTTAAAATCAAATTTCCTCAGCCGTGCCTGCAAATTAACAAACACCGGCACGGCCAATGGCGAAACAAAAAATACAATACGTTTGTCAGGAATGTGGTAATACCAGCCCAAAATGGGAAGGAAAATGTTCCGCTTGCGGACAATGGAATACTTTAGCAGAAGAAATTATCGCTTCTCGGCCAGGCGGAATAACTCAAAGTTCCGCTTACGAACAAGCAATCTCTATAATGAATGTTGAACTTACTTCAAGCGAACGACACAAAACAGGAATTGATGAGTTCGACAGAATACTCGGCGGAGGGGTTGTACCGGGACAGGTAACTCTTGTCGGCGGGGATCCCGGAATTGGAAAATCAACAATTATTCTTCAGGCCGCTCAGGGATTTGCAACAAAAGAAATGACGGTACTTTATGTCAGCGGTGAAGAATCGGCTGCACAAACAAAATTACGTTCACACAGACTCAATGTTGAAAATCCTGAGATTTATATTCTTCCCGATACAAATATTAAAAACGTTCTCGCGGAAGCTAAAAAAATTAAACCGGCACTCTTGCTTGTCGATTCAATTCAAGTTATGTTTAATGAAGAATTGTCCAGCGCACCAGGTAGTGTTACTCAGGTTCGTGAATGCGCTGCTGAATTAGTTCGTTTTGCAAAAATAAATCATATCGCGGTTATGCTCGTCGGACACGTAACAAAATCAGGCTCAATTGCCGGGCCAAGAGTGGTTGAGCATCTCGTTGACACTGTTTTATATTTCGAAGGCGCACGCCATAATGTTTATAGAATTTTACGCGCCGTGAAAAATCGCTTTGGCTCTACAGATGAAATCGGCGTATTTGAAATGACAGGCCACGGCCTCGAAGAAGTACCGAATCCATCCGCTATTTTTCTCGCGCAACGGCAAAAACAACGGAGCGGCTCTGTTGTCGGGTCAGCTCTTGAAGGTACTCGTCCGCTGCTGCTTGAAGTCCAGGCGCTTGTCGCCACATCTCCTTTCGGCTCGCCGGCACGAAGATCTGTTGGCGTTGATGTTAATCGTATAACAATGCTGCTTGCGGTTTTAGAAAAACGTGTCGGGCTAAATGTAAACACACAGGACGTTTTTGTAAATCTTGCCGGGGGTGTTAAAGTAACTGAACCCGGACTTGACCTCGCCTGTGTTGCGGCTATTGCATCAAGTTTTTATGATAAGCCTGTTGCTGATGATACAATTGTTCTTGGTGAAGTCGGACTTGGAGGAGAAGTGAGAGCAGTCAGTCAAATCGAGCGGCGGGTTATGGAAGCCAAGCGGTTAGGATTTAAAAAATGTATTTTACCCGCGCACAATTTAAAGACTTTTAGAGAAAAAGGTAAGTCAAGAATTAAATGGGAGGGAGTCGAACTCGTTGGATGTAAAGATGTAACAGAAGCGATGAAAGAAGCACTTGGAATTGGGAAGCAGTAATTAGTTATCAGGTGTCAGGTGTCAGGTGTCAGGTGTCAGGTGTCAGGTGTCAGGTGTCAGGTGTCAGTAATCCATTAATCCAATTGACGATTATTCAATTATTAAATTAACAAATTACTAAATTATTATGTCACGGGCAAGTTACGTTCCTTTTGTTGAATCTGAACGGCAGGAAATGCTGAAAGAGATCGGTGTAAACAGCATTGATGATTTATTTTCCGATATTCCACAGGAATTCCAAGTCGAAAGTTTAAACATTCCAAACGGCAAATCTGAGATCGAAGTTGAGCGAAGAATTAAAGCTCTTGCGCGACGAAACAGAACAGATCTCATTTGTTTTCTCGGGGGTGGTTTTTATGATCATTACACCCCGGCAGCCATTGATGCAATTTTAAGCCGCGGTGAATTTTTAACTGCATACACGCCTTATCAACCGGAAGTAGCGCAGGGAACTTTGCAAGCCGCATTTGAATTTCAAAGCGGAATTTGCAGATTAACAGAAATGGAAGTAGCTAATGCGTCACTTTATGACGGTGGTACAGCACTTTATGAAGCCGCAATGATGGCCGCGCGTGTTACGCGTCGAAATAAAATTTTGGTTGACTGCGGAGTTAATCCGATTTACAGGAAGATACTTGAAAGTTACACATCAAATCTCGATATGCAGTTTGAATGTGTAAACATAAGCGGCGGAACAGTTGACAGGAAAGAATTCCTTAAAAAGCTTGATGATTCAGTTGCGGGAATTGTATTGCAGAATCCAAACTTTTTCGGCTGCATTGACGACTTGACTGACATAATCGACGCGGCGCACAATGTTGGCGCTCTTGCAGTTATGTCAGTTTATCCGATTTCGCTTGGAATATTAAAGACGCCCGGAGCGATGGGAGCTGATATAGTTGTTGGAGAAGGACAGAGTCTTGGTTTACCTTTAAGTTTTGGCGGACCTTATGTAGGTTTTATGGCAACACGTAAAAAATATGTCAGGAAAATGCCGGGTAGAATTGTCGGAATGACCCGTGATAACCAAAACAGAAAAGGTTTTGTTCTTACTTTACAGGCGCGTGAACAGCACATTCGCCGTGAAAAAGCGACTTCAAATATTTGTTCAAATGAAAATCTTTGCGCATTAGCTTCTGCTATTTATCTTTCACTGATGGGGAAAGAAGGACTGAAAAAAGTTGCCGAGTTATGTGCTGACAATGCGAGTTACGCGTATCACAAGCTTTTAGAAATCCCTAATGTCAATCGCGCATTCAAATCAATATTTTTTAATGAATTTTGTATATCTCTTCCATGCGACGCGAAAGATGTAATAGGCGAACTTATTGACAAAGGATTTGCGGCAGGATTTCCTGTCGGAAGATATTACGCCGGCATGGAAAATGTCGCACTCATATCAGTAACAGAAATGAGAACAAAAGAGGAAATAGATAAACTTGCTGCGACATTGGAAGCGGTACTGTTGAACAGGCGGTAATCGCACTTTAGTGGGT
>JAOZNZ010001024.1 GCA_029933535.1 bacterium
TTAACGCGCTGAATAAATTCGTGTCCCATGAAGATTCAGTGTAAGTTGTAACACCATTTCCACCTTCTTTAACAAAAGTTGTAGTCCAATAGCCTGCATGTTTTCTCTCGCTATCGTTCGCGGTTTCAGGATTAAAAGGTGTTTGATGACCATATACCTGGTCAGGCGTAAGACCGCCGTCAATTGTCCAGTTAACTTGTTCCTGTTCAATGTTTCTTACTTGAGCAACTCGAAACTCATCCCATTTCTTCCAGTAACTTCCTTCACTCCAATTAACAGCAACAGGCGGGTTAATAACACTCCACGAAGTATATGAAAAACCGAAGTCGGAATTGAAATCCGCCAAACCAGCGTATTGTCCTTTACCAACATAAAGTCCGTTACCGGAAAGCCAGTCGCGGAATTCAAGTTTTGTACTGTCGCAATAATCGCAATATTCATAGTTAGGATGATTGTTTTGCTGATATTCCGAAGACATACTCGCGAAAACTATGATGTCAGGATGCTGTTCGCGATACCATTTATGATGCCTTGCAACTATTCGATTATTCCTGCGGAAATAATCCTGCACGGGAGTCGCGTATCTGGAAAGAGTAAGCTGCATTTCAAGCATGGAAAATCCGCTTGGTAAATATTCTTCCGCGTAAGGCGTTTGTGTCATACTGTTGCGGCGAATTCGCCCGAATCTGTCTTTTTGTATAAATATCCCGTCATCATATTTTTCAAGGAAATTATAAAGATTATCAGTCGTTTGGTCGGAAAGATCTCCCCAGGGAGTCGCGTTAATATGTATTCCAAGTGGTGTGTCACTTACAAAAGCCGCTTCAAATGTATTTTTAATTGATGTTTGTTGAAAAATATAATCGTAATAAGCTCCCTGAGTGCTTCTCAGCGGCGCAACACCAAAAGAGGTGCCAAGTTTGAAATTCTTTGGCATAACACCATCAGTTAAAGACAAAAGCCGTTCGCGAAAATCAAAAATATTGTTGATGTGACCCGGTATAATGTTTGGATGAAAAAGCGGCGAAAGATGGAATGTCTGCCGGTAAGTTGTGTCAAGTGGATCGGCGA
>JAOZNZ010001025.1 GCA_029933535.1 bacterium
GGAATAGGTATCATTGTTCGTTATAGCTACGTGGCTGACGCGAATGGCGAATGCACTTTCCTTATTTCAACTTACAATCGCGGCGGATGGCACCTTTCAGGTTTCTACAGCGAGGAAATCACAGAACTTCCGGCAAAAATAAGAGTTGCTGATAAACTTGATTTCGGCGAAGTTGTAGCCGGTATTCCAACAACTCTTCAACTCGAAGTTATGAATGTCGGTGAAGACATTGTTTCAGGTTCCATTACAGGAATTGTATCGCCGTTCAGTATGACCAATTCCTATTATGCCACAGCAGCAACTTCTGATATCATAACTGTAACTTTTACTCCGTCAGGTGAAGATACTTATTCGGAAACTCTTACATTGTCCGGCAGCGGAGGAAATGCGCAGGTAATTCTAACAGGAACCGGCATACCGGAACCGTGTTTATTTATTATTTATAATTTATTATTTATGATTTATTACCGGAGAAAATTAATCCCCAGACGCTAACCCGAAATCCTACGGGCGCAGCGCGCCGGGATAAATTTAAAATTTTAAATCCAAAATGGAAGAATGGAATGTCCATTAAACTCCCCTCCTAATCCCCCCTTCCCGGTCAAAGCATCGGGAAGGGGGCGGAGGGCGCAACGCCATAATTTAATTATACTTTTTACTTGAGAGTTGAAAATTCGGAGTTGGAACTTCTCTTTGGTATTATAATATAAGTTTCAACTTCGAACTCTCAACTACCAATTCTCAAGTTTAAGAAAGTATAATAAATTATACCTGAAAAAATGTGTGTATGCCGGGGGGGGCGTAGGGCGGGGTGGTTTTGTCCATTGTGTCCATTGTGTCCATTAGGTCCACAAAGCAGGATATTTTATATTTTATCCCTTTCCTTTTTCAAATACTGCATAGGGGTGATTTTCATTATCTCTTTGAATTTCCTGGTAAAATAAGCGCTGTTATCAAAACCTGTTCCCAGGGAAACATCGATAACCCTGATACTACTGTCGTTCACCATCATTTCCACAGCTTTTTCAATTCGTAACCGAATAAGATAATCAATAGGAGGCAACTCGGTTA
>JAOZNZ010000369.1:0-1842 GCA_029933535.1 bacterium
TGACACCTGACACCTGACACCTGACACCTGACACCTGACACCTGACACCTGACATGAAAACAAGCTGCTCTACAAATTTACTGAATGCCGCCGGCGCGGAAAATATTATGCAGGCAATTGATCTTGCCGACGAATTAGGCTTTGACGGCATAAATATTGAAACTGACGACAAAACTTTCTTTTCAATTGAGAACTTCTCGTTCCTCAAAAGCGCTGAAATTGTCAGACACGCTATTACACGCGAAATTGAAATTCAATGCTTAAACATTTCTGCAGTTGATTTCAATGAAATAAAAAAAGAAATTAGTAGACTTAATAAAGCTGCAAGTATTGCTCATGCGCTTTCTTGCCCGCTTATAACGTTTCCCACTTCTGCTTTAGACAAAAAAACCGGTGTCTTTAAACAATTTGAAAAAACTTCTGAAATAATTAAAAAAGCGTCAAAACTTGCTGATGACTTCGATATTTGTTTCGCTGTTGAAGCTGCTCAAAATTCTCTCACAGATACTTTTGAAAAAGCGTTGCAATTGTTTGTTGAAGTTGATGAACATAATTTTGGCGTTGTTCTTAATTCTATCTCCTTCAATAAAAATAATTTGAAACAACTTGGAAATGATATCGACTTAATTGACGAGAGCCTTTTATTTGTCAAAATTACAGGCGAAGAGGAAAGTGTCCCCTTGAATAATATTCTGGAAAAATTAGGGAAACACGGGGACTCTCTTTATGTGAGTGATTCCCGCTGCAGATTAATCGAAAATCCAAAAACTGAACTTTTGAATTTTATTAAACTTATAAAAAGTTTAAAACTAAAGTAATAATGTCTAAAATATTCTTTATTTTAATTGGCTGCGGATTGGCTTTGGTTATAATTTCTTATGCCTGCAGCCTGCTTATAACTCAATACCACACCTTTACAGCTCAAATTCAAACACCGGAAGATTTCGGCGTTGATTATGATAAGTTTATTGTTATCGGGGCCGATAATGCCAAAATAAGCTGCTGGTTTATTCCGGCTATGCAAAGCAAAGCTGTTGTCATTGTAAGTCACGGTGTCGCAGATGGAAAAAGTGGATTGCTGCACTGTGTTCTTCCGTTTATTAAATCAGGCTTTTCAATCGTAATGTATGATTTAAGACATCATGGGGAAAGTACAGGCGATTTTTGTACACTTGGGTATTATGAAACAAATGACCTTTTGATGTTAACAGACTATGTTAAAAAAAACCTGGCTGATGGAAAACCATTGTGCTACTGGGGATTTTCCCTCGGTGCCACTATCTCTATTTTGGCCGGCTCAAAAAGAAACGATGTTAAGGCTGTCGTTGCAAGAAGCCCATTCGAAAATATTAGAAATGTTGTAAAACATTACGCTTGGAAATTTTATTATATGCCTTATTTTCCCGTCGTTCCAATCGCTCTTAAATTCTTTGAATGGAAAACTGGTGCCAAAGTTGGCGACGTCGATGTTTACAAAAATAACGGTAAATTTAAACTACCTCCGGTTCTTTTAATCGGATCAGAAAATGATAAACAAGTCCCGTTCGAATGGCTGGAAAATATTCGCTCCAGTATTGGCAATTCTGCTGAATTACTCGTTGGACCATACGGACATACAGAAATCTTTGAAGCAATGGAATCCGGTGGAATCGATGCCGAACGAGCTATTAGCTTTTTGAGCGAGGCAATAAAGAAATAATGGAGTAAGCCGCGCTCTTGACCCGCGCATGCTGGGTTCCCAGCGCGAGCCATGGAATAATGGAATTGGAGGGACGCTGTCCCCAGCGTCCTAAATGGAATAATGGAATAATGAACATAATGAACCCTGAAACCTGAAACCTG
>JAOZNZ010000369.1:1852-4187 GCA_029933535.1 bacterium
ACCGAACCACAAACTACCAACTACCAATTACGAACAAAAAACAAAGAACAAAAAAACAAACCAATGCAACTTAGATTACAAAAATATCTCTCCGAACAGGGGATTTGCTCAAGAAGACAAGCCGAAAAACTTATCGTTGAAGGTAAAATATTCGTAAACGGCGAACCGCAAACTGTTCTCGGAACAAAAATCGACCCGGAAATTGATAAAGTTTCTGTAAATAGCGTAGTTATTAAACAAAGAAAAAACCTTATTTATATCGCTATAAATAAACCTGTCGGTATTGTTACTTCCTGTCATCAACCCGATTCCAAAACCATCGTTGAACTCGTGAATATCAGAGAAAGAGTTTATCCGGTCGGTAGGCTCGATAAAGAAAGCAGCGGACTGCTTTTGATGACAAATGATGGTATTCTCGCTTACAGATTATCTCACCCTAAATTTAAACACGAAAAAGAATACGTGGTTAGCCTGGAAAAAAGAATCCCTGAAGGCGCTCTCGATAAACTTCGCCGCGGCATGACAATTGACGGCTTTAAAACTCAACCGGCTAAAATTGTTAAAATAGGGGAGCATCGTTTTAGAATTATTTTAACCGAAGGAAGAAACAGACAAATTCGTAAAATGTGTACCAAAATCGAAAACGAAGTCGTTAAGCTGAAGCGTATAAGAATCGAAAATATTGAACTCGGCTCTTTAAAACCGGGTGAATGGAGAACTTTAACAAATGCTGAAAAAAGTAATCTGCTGAAATCAGCAGGTATTGATAATAAAAAAAAGAAAAGAATTAAAAAATAGTTATAGCGTTACGTAACAAAGTGGAGTAAGCGAAAAATAACCATTGATAATACACTCTTCAAATCCAAAATCATAAATCCAAAATCACAAATAATGAACGCCTTACTCAATAAATATCCGCAGCTGATTCCTTGTGAAAATCATATCAATCTCGTAGTCGAAAAAATATGCAAGGCTTATAATAATAATAATAAATTACTCGTTTGTGGTAATGGCGGCAGCGCAGCCGATGCGGAACACATCGTCGGAGAACTTATGAAGGGGTTCATGAGTAAACGAGAACTCCCTGAAAATGAAAAACAAAAACTTATTGATGTTGGCGGTGAAAAGGGAGCAAAATTAGCGGACCTCCTTCAAATTCCTTTACCGGCTATTTCTCTCGTTACTTCCGTCTCACTTGCAACGGCTTTTGCTAACGATGTAGCTCCGGAACTTATCTTCGCACAGCAGGTTTACGGCCTTGGAAAAGAAAATGATATTCTTCTCGGTATCAGCACTTCCGGTAATGCTGAAAATGTTGCTTATGCGATGATTGCGGCAAAAGCCAAAGGCCTTCTTACAATTGGTCTTACAGGAAAAGATGGTGGTAAATTAAAAAACCTTTGTGATATTACAATTATTGTCCCTGGAAATTCAACTCCTGATATTCAGGAATTGCATTTGCCAATCTATCATTATATCTGTAAAACCGTTGAAATTAACCTCTTGGGGTGATTTTGCTTTGAAAAGAAAAGATTTTCAACTAAAGGATTTAATCTAATGATACGCAACGAAGTGGAGTGAATAAACCCCCCGACTCCTGAAATTTCCCTCCTTACCAAGGAGGGGTGGCCGATAGGGCGGGGTGGTTCTTGACTGACACCTGACACCTGAAATCCCCTCTACAGAGAGGTGGCACGAAGTGACGGGGTGTGTTATGACCTTAGACATGAAAAATATATATAAATATTTTATTCCAACTGAAAATATCGTCGCTCGTGAAGGACTGACTGATATTGCTGCTCTATTACCGTCAACCTGTAAAATGGTTTTGATTGTTACCGGGAAAAATAGCGCGAAAAAATTCGGATATACTGATATTATAATTGATTCCCTTAAATCTGCGGGAATAAATAGTATTGTTTTTGATAAAGTTGAAGAAGATCCGTCAGTTGATACGGCTGATGCCGCTGCTAAAATCGCTCTCAAAAATAATTGCGACACAGTCATAGGACTTGGCGGGGGAAGTGCGCTCGATGCGGCAAAAGCTGCCGCTATAGGCGGTGCAACCGGCATTTCTATTGAAAAACTTCTTGAAATGAAAGAAAAACCAAAAGAAAAATTGTTTTTTGTCGCTGTTCCTACTACTGCCGGAACGGGTAGCGAAGCGACTCAATATTCTCTTCTTTCCAATAAAGAAAAAAATTCTAAACTGAATTTGGCAACCGAAAATTCTTTTCCTGATGTTGCTTTGCTCGATGCGGAATTAACTGTTTCTATGCCGGAAAATTTAACACGAAATACAGGCGTTGATGCTTTGGCACATGCTATCGAAGGT
>JAOZNZ010000016.1 GCA_029933535.1 bacterium
GACAATAGTATATCATTTTAGCAATTGCGTTGCAAATCAAAATATAGTAGAATAATGAATATATTAATAATAGGTAATAAATTTTAAAATTAAGTGAATTAAGAATGAAAAATACTAAAACAAACGAAAAAATACGTAATATTGCAATTATTGCTCACGTTGACCATGGTAAAACAACATTAGTTGATAATATGTTTAAACAAAGTGGGACATTCAGAGATAATCAGCAAGTCGAAGAACGCGTGATGGACAGCATGGACCTCGAACGCGAACGCGGGATAACTATTTCCGCAAAAAACTGCTCGGTTCATTGGAATGATATTAAAATAGATATACTTGACACACCGGGACATGCTGATTTCGGTGGAGAAGTTGAACGGGCATTAATGATGGTTGACGGAGCAATACTTCTTGTTGACGCATCGGAAGGTCCGCTTCCTCAAACACGATTTGTCTTAAAAAAAGCGCTTGAATCAAATTTAAAAATTATTGTTGTCGTTAATAAAATTGATCGGGATGATGCAAGAATCGACGAAGTACTTGATGAAATTTACAGCTTGTTCATCGATCTTGACGCCACTGACGAACAAATAGATTTCCCGGTTTTATACGCAATAGGGCGAGACGGACTCGCGAGCACAAGTCTTGAAGAAAAAGGCACTGATTTAAAACCGCTTTTTGATGCTATTGTTGAAGAAGTGCCACCTCCGAGTTATAATCCTGACAAGCCGTTCCAAATGTTAGTTTGCGAGCTTGATTATTGTGATTATCTTGGCCGTCTTGCGATAGGGAGAATTATGAATGGTAGTGTTCAATGTAATGATAATCTTGTTTGCATTGATAGATTCAGAGGAGTAAATAAACTTCGTGTATCAAAACTTCAAATGTATGAAGGTATCGGTTTAAAAGATGTTGAAAAAGGTGATCCGGGAGATATAATTATTCTTTCAGGAATTGAAGACGTTACAATCGGAGATACAATTTGTAATCAAAATTCTCCCGAAGCACTTGAAAGAATAACTGTTGACGAGCCGACCGTTTCAATGAAATTTGGAATTAATACCTCTCCTTTTTCCGGTAAAGAAGGTAAAATTGTTCAGTCGTCTAAAATAAGAGAACGGCTTCTGCGCGAAACTTTAAGCAATGTGGCAATCAAGGTTGAAGATGCTGAAGATGGTGATGGATTTCTCGTAAAAGGACGCGGAGAATTTCAACTCGCAATTATTATTGAAACAATGCGACGAGAAGGCTTTGAACTCTCAATCGGCCGACCTCACGTTGTTTGTAAAGAAGAAAACGGGAAAATTATTGAACCGATAGAACATTTATTTATAGATTGTGATGAACCTTATCTTGGCGCTGTTACAGAAAAAATGGCGCGAAGAAAAGGAAGAATGGTTAATCTCGTAAATCATAATACCGGCAGAGTTCGTGTCGAATTTTTAATCCCAATGCGCGGTTTGATTGGATATAGAAATGAATTTATGACCGATACACGAGGAACTGGAATCATAAATTCATACCTCGAAGGCTATGAAGAATATCACGGGGATATCAGAACAAGAAGAACAGGTTCCCTCATAGCTGACAGGCAAGGTGCCGCGATAGCTTACGCGCTTTACAACCTTGAACCTCGTGGAACTCTTTTTGTGCTGCCTACCAATCCGGTTTATGAAGGAATGATTGTCGGTGAACACAACCGTCATAACGATCTTAACGTGAATCCGTGCAAAGGAAAAAAACTTACGAATATGCGCGCTTCAGGAAAAGACGACAGCGTTTTGCTGACACCGATTACTCCAATGACCCTTGAACACGCGATAGATTTTATCAAAGAAGATGAAATGGTTGAAGTAACACCTAAAAGTATTCGATTGAGAAAATCTACTTTGCCGGCAAATCAAAGAAAAAATGCGTGACATCGCTTTTGAAATAAAACTTGAATTCCCTATTAAAGAACCTGTTCTCGCTCTCGGTGGAGAACTGAAAAATACTGTCTGTTGCGTGAAAGGTAAAACGGCTTTTATTTCAAACCCTCTTTCCGATTTAGAAAACGCTGATGATTATGAAAATTTTGTTGATTTAGTAAAAAATTTACCGCGTAAACTCGGTATTATTCCGGAAATTATCGCTTATGACATGCATCCGGATTTTATTTCAACAAAAACCGCTAAAAGAGCTGATATATGGCCGGATGCCGGACGCGTTGCCGTTCAACACCATGAAGCACATATTGCAAGCTGCGCGGCAGCAGAAAAAATCAATTCTGATTTTATAGGACTCGCATTTGACGGCACAGGTTACGGAACTGACGGAACAATGTGGGGAGGTGAAATTTTTGACGGGTCAATTTATAACGGCTTTAATAGAATCGCGCGACTGATGCCTATCGAACTGCCCGGAGGAATGGCGGCAATTCGTGAGCCATGGCGGCTTGCATTATCTCTTTCTAAAGCTGCAGAAATAGACATTGAAAAACCGGATTCTGTTTCAAAAGAAAAATGGAGCATTGTAAACCAAATCCTTCAAAATAAAAATATGAGACAGGTTAAAGCATCAAGCTTTGGCAGATTGTTTGACGGAGTTGCCGCACTACTTGACATTTGTCATTTCGCGAAAGGGGAAGCCGAAGCTGCGATAGCGCTAGAAAGAATTTCTGATTCTGTTCAGCCGGAAACAACTTATTCGTTACCTTATGAGCAAAACAAAGCCGGATTATTGGAAATAAATTGGAAACCAATGGTCAGGCAAATTATTGAAGATTATAGAAAAGGAATTGCTAAAGAAAAAATTTCCGCGGCGTTTCACGATTCAATCGCTAAAAGTGTCTTTGACTTGTGCAGCAAAATTGCCAATGAAAGAAAAACAATCGTTGCAAGCGGAGGAGTGTTTTTTAATAAACGGCTGACTTTTAATTTAAAACAACTTTTTGAAAATGCTGGATTTAAATTTGTCTTGCCTGAAAAATTACCACCGTCTGACGCGGGTATCTCACTAGGGCAAGCGGTTATGGCAGGTTATGAAAAAATAAATAAACAATATTCAACAAGAAATATTCAATGAAAAAGTAAATACTAAATTCATCCCGATAAATCGGGATGAATTTCCTCCAGTTAATAAATAATAAATAACAATTAATAAATAGTAACATGTGCTTAGCTTTACCAGGAAAAATAATAAAATTTGTTGACGAAAATAACGCTATCGTTAAATTCGGCGGGAGTGAAATACAAATAAATCTTTCTTTTGTTGAAAACGCGAAATTAGACGATTATGTCATCGCTCATTCAGGTTTCGCGCTTTCTCTTCTTGACGTTGAAGAAGCTGAGAAAACGCTTTCTGTATGGCGTGAATATGAGGAAAGTATGGTGGGAAGTTAATAGTTATTGGTTAATAGTTGATGAACGCGAGTAAACGTTATTTCGTTGGTTAATTAATCTTTGTCCATTGTGTCCATTGTGTCCATTGTGTCCATAATGTCCACTAATAAAAACTAAAATATGAAATTCATTGATGAATTCAGAGATCCGGAAATTGCGAAAAAAATTATCGCAAAAATTCACCGTTCAGCAGAAAAATTGAATGAGCAGAAAACTATAATGGAAATTTGCGGCGGACATACTGTCGCACTTTTCAAATTCGGAATTCACGAACTTTTACCGGAAAAAATAAAACTAGTTTCAGGTCCCGGATGTCCTGTCTGTGTTACTCCAAACAAAATTATCGATGAAGCTATTTGGCTGACAAAACAACCGAATGTTAAACTGTTTTCTTTCGGAGATATGATGCGCGTTCCCGGCAGTTTGGGTACTCTCGCAGATGCTTCCTCCGGCGGTGAAAAAGTCAGAATGATTTATTCACCGATGCAGGCGGTAGATTTTGCTGTAAAAAATCCTGAAAGTTTGTGCGTTTTATTTGGAGTTGGATTTGAAACCACGGTTCCAACTCACGCAGCTGCTGTTCTTGCCGCCCAAAAACTCGGATTAAAAAACTTTTTCCTCCTGTCAGCAGGAAAACTTACTCCTCCGGCTATGCACGCGTTGCTTAAAGATAAGAATGTAAAGCTTGACGCTTTTGTTGCTCCCGGCCATGTTACAACAATTATCGGTGCTAATGCATATAAGTTTATTGAAAAAGATTTTGAAAAATCTTGCGTTGTCTCCGGTTTTGAGCTTTGCGACCTTCTTGAATCCCTTGCAAAAATAATTGATCAACTTGTTAATAATGAACATAAAGTTGAAATTCAATACACACGAACAGTTACTTTTGAAGGAAATAAAAAAGCTCAGAAAATTATTCAAGATGTCTTAACTGTCGCTGATACAGAATGGCGCGGCCTCGGTAAAATTCCAAAAAGCGGTTTTAAAGTTAATGATTGTTTTTCTGATTTTAACGCGGATCTCGCTTTTGATATTCCTGATTTCCATAGCGAAGAACCGGCCGGATGTCGTTGTGGAGATGTTTTAAAAGGCATTTGTATTCCTGAAGAATGCGATTTATTCGGTGAAAAATGCACTCCTGAACATCCGGTAGGGCCGTGCATGGTTTCGAGTGAAGGGAGTTGCGGAGCTCATTACCGTTTTGGTAAAAAATAAAAATTTTTCAACAAAGTAAGTCAAAGCTCCTAACCGGCTCGATGAAATAATTCGTGGAGCGTTGTCATACTCGGAACCAACTAGTGTCATGTCAACGCTGTAAAGTTATCAAAAAGGATGTAGCTGCCGGAGAGCGGAGCGAGCCGGTGGAGTCCACAAGCTCGTGCCTCGCTTGCAGCCACATTTGTGTTTGCTTATATATCATTACAAACTTGACATGACACTAGATATTAATCTGGAAGTTTAATTTACTTTGTTTTTAAAATAGGAACAGCATTTGCTATAGTTATACCAAAATTAATATACTTATACAGATTGGAGGAATATACATGCAATTAAACTTTTTAAAAACTATTTATAAATGGACTGTCAGAATAATTATCCCTGTCTTCATTTTTACGCAATTATTTATTGCTTGCCATACGGCTTACGCAGCAGATCAAAATGGAATAACAATTACCGGTTCTACTGTTAAAGTTCAAATAGACACAAATGTTTTTGCAGTAAATTTAAATACAGAAACTTCGACAAATAAACAAGATCTCATTACATTAAATTTTGAAGAAACAAATGTCCGCACTGTTTTGCTTTACCTTGCAGAAATAACCGGTGATACAATACTCCTGGATAAAGCTGTAAGCGGTGATGTAACAATTATCAACCCAAAACCTGTAACAACCGCACAGGCGAAACAAATCATTTTCTCAATTCTTGAAATGCAGGGATTTACCATTGTACGTTATGATAATTATGTAAAAGTTGTTCGTTCCGGAGATGCAAAAACACATCCTATAAAAACACTTCGGCCAGCTAAAAATGCTCTCTGAATATCCGGTAGATCATTACATAATTTCAAATGAATAAAGTTGCGGAGCTCATTATCACTTTTTTTACATTATTATTGCTTGATGGGAAATTTCTTTACACATCCCTTTTCTAGCGCCGTCTAATTAGGGTTTACCCGAAAAGGAACGGTATTTGCTATCAAAGTGTAGTAATGTAACTGCTTGATAGAGTCGAAGATTGGTAAAAATATAATAGATAATATGAGCTGAAAAGCAAAACTCCCAATTAATATTGTGGGTTGTTTTGCTTTTTTAAGGCTCTTTTGCTATAATCTATAAAAATTACATACTTATTCAAACTGGAGTAATATACAGTGCAATCAAACTTTCAAAAATCTATTTATAATTGGACCGGCAGAATAATATGCCCCGTGTTCCTTTTTACACAATTATTTATTGTTTGCCCGGCTGCTTATGCTGCAGATCCGGATGGAATAACAGTTACCGGTTCAGTTGTTAAAGCCCAAATTGATACAAATGCTTTTGATGCAAATGTTATTGGCACAAATGCTTTTGATGCAAATGTTATTGATACAAATGCTTTCGAGGGAATTTCAAGCGCCGGAATTACAATAAGTTCAAATGACCTTATCACATTAAATTTTGAAGGAACAGATGTTCGTACAGTATTACTCTATCTTGCAGAAATAACCGGGGATACAATACTCCTGGATAAATCTGTTCGCGGGGATGTAACTATTATCAACCCAAAACCTGTAAATGCAGCGAGCGCAAAACAAATTATTTTCTCGATTCTTGAAATGCAGGGATTCACAATTGTGCGCTATGATGATTATGTAAAAGTTGTTCGTTCAGGAGATGCAAAAACACGACCAATTAAAACTCTTCAACCGGTAGACAATATTGAAGATATGGATAGCGAAGATATTATTCGTACTCAGGTATTATATCCCGACCATATTTCCGCGGAAGATGTACAAAAATTTATAACTCCTCTGCTTACTAAAGGCGCCGGACAAATTGTTGTTAACAAGCCTACCGGCGCAATTCTTTTAATCGATACCGGCGCAAATATTAAACGCCTTATGAATATCGTTAATTTGATTGATAAAATTATCGAAGGCGGGCAAATTGAAATAAAAATGATCCCGTTGGAATATGCAGATGAACAGGAAATGACATCAATGCTTAATAGCATATTTAGCGCACCGGCATTTCAAGACCCTAACGCTCAGAAAGTTACTGTGAATGGTGCCGCTGTTCCTACCGCACCCGGAGCCAAAGCGGCTGCAGCAGTTCTTAAATCTGTAAAAGCTTCCGGAACAGAATTGAAATTAACGGGAGAGATAGGAATGAAAGCTACATTTATAGCCGACACGCGTCTTCATTCGCTTATAGTAATTGCGGCAAAAATAATGTTTCCTACAATTCTTGACATCATAAAAAAGCTTGACGTTACAAGTACTGAAAAAGATGATACAATTCATATTTACCCGTTGCAGCATGTTAAAGCTGAAGAGATAACTGATACACTTAATAATATTTTCTCTGAAAATTCCTCCCGCACATCAGGTAGTTCTACAAGAACCAGTTTAAGAGACAGAAATACCAGTAATCGTAATACTTCATCACGCGATCGTACTTCACGCTCAAGACCTCCTACAAGAACAACATCAAGATCCTCCGCTAAGGGAGCCGGTCTCAGCCATCTTGCAGGAAAAGTAGATGTTCTTTATGATGAGCCGTCAAATTCACTTATTATCATTACTTCTCCAAAATATTATGAAACGATAAAAAGAATTATCGAAAGACTTGATCAGCGAACTCCTCAGGCGTGGATTCAGGCAATGATAGTAGAAGTAGCAAGAACAAAAGATTTTAACTTCGGCGTGGGTTGGAAAAAAATAGTCGATAGCGGAAACAAAATGAATATGTTTCAGGCTCTCGATACAACTATCGGCCCGGCATTCGATGCGGCAAAACAGGAAATTGAGCCGGCGAGTCTGGAAGGTTTTGCTTATGCTTTCGGCGAGCAGAATAAAAACGGTGGGTTCGACCCATATATGACCCTACAAACTGCAGAAGGTGTAAAAGACATCAACGTTCTTTCCACTCCGAGTGTTCTTGCAGCCAACAACGAAGAAGCATCAATAAAAGTAGGTGAACAGTTTCCTGTTGCAAGATACAGCCGCGGAGATTCAGGTGATACCCGCGACTATTCTTACGAATATACAGACATAACAATTGAATTGAATGTTGTTCCCAGAATTAACCGCCATAGAGAAGTCGCTCTTGAGGTTGATGTTGATGTAAAAGACAATGGCGGCTCAGCTTATCCTACCGATCCGGCAGCTCCGCCAATTATTCTGCAGCGAAGTGCAAAAACGGAAGTTGTTGTTCAAGATGGTCAAACATTAGTGATAGGCGGATTAATTAAAGATGATTTCAATTCAACTGTTCAAAAAATTCCGCTTCTTGGCGATATTCCGCTTATTAAACATGCTTTCCGTACTTATACTGACGAAAAAAGAAAAATTGAATTGCTGATCTTTATAACTCCTTATGTCGTTGAAAGCGATTCTGAAGGTGATGCTCTTACCAAAACTGTGCGCAGCAGATATCGCGGCGCAGACGGTTTTATAGAAAACCGCGACAGAAATCTTTTGTATGACGAACTTAACAGATCAAAAGATCAGTTAACAATTTATGATGACTGGCGCACTTTCGAGAAGAAAATTGAATTTGTTGAAAATTATTTTGATCCAATTGCCGCTGAAAAAGCCGCTGAAAAGAAAGGTTCTAATGCAGAGTCTAAATATTTCTATCATTTCCAGCACTCGGATAATGCAGAACCATACGAAGGTGAAATAATTGTTCCAACTGATTCTAAAGACAAAGTGTCTCCCGATGCTATTAATCCAACGAAAGAAATTGTACCGGATACAGAAAACAACAGCACAGAAACTACTGATAAAGATTCATTGTCTTCTTTGATTGAACGTGAGCGTCTGCTTGTCAATAGCGTGGACGGGGACAATAATTCAAAATAATATAAACTTAAATGAAAATTGATTTGGAAAAAGAGCTGGGGTTAAACCTGGCATCTAAACCTGATAAATTTCCCTGGCTGAAAGTTATTATTTTCCTGTGCGCGGCAAATTTTATTCTTCTTGTAATTCTTCTTTTTAGTTCTAAACAAAATAATTCTGCTCCGGCATACGAATCTTCATTTATTACAATGAATAGCCAGTTCATTGCAAACGTTTCTGCCCGACTAACCAATATAGAACAATTGCAGAGACAATTACGAATAACTCAAAAAAAATCAAAAAAAGCATTTTCTGTTGTTTCAGCTGATAAAAAATTGCAAAATAAATACGAAAGAATGAAACAAAAGAAATTGAAAAAATCCGGACTGACTGATGACGAAATTGATTCTCTCGATTCTTCAATGCATAATAAAAACGGATTCAGTAGTATTACAGATGAAGAAAAAAATGCATTGAATGATCTTATCGACCGTGATGAGTCCGGAGCACAAATGCGTGCTTATATTCGCGCGTTGCCTTCAATTGGCCACAGAAAAGCTGTTATTGAATATTTAAAAAGTAAAGGTAATCAGTGGTTTAAAGCTACATTACCTCTTTTGGCCGATGATGACCCTGATGTTTATGCAGATGCAGACGCTTATGTTGATAATACCCGCTATTTCTTTGAAATTATAAGGGACGTTAGTGATAACAGTGCAACAATTGCTTACGCAGGAAGTAAATTAAATCAACTCGAACTTGCTTCTCAAAAATCAGCGTTTAAAAAAATTGTGGAAAACGAAAGACTTAACAGACAGGATGAACTTGAAGAGTTAAGAGAAAATTTAGCTCCTAAAGAAACTGCCGCGCAAGCTCAAGCACGAATTCGACGCGGCAAAAAAAGTATTATTAAACCTTATAAATCATCAAACCTGGTTAAACCATATAAAACAGATTGGGATCCCGATCCTCGAGTTCGCGAAGAACGGGGAATAGAATAATCCAATAATCCAATAATCCATTATCTATGTCTTTATCCTACCAAAATCCTCTCGCGGAACGTTATTCAAGTTCTCGCATGACCGAAATATTCTCGTCTCAAATTCGCTATAAAACCTGGCGCGAATTATGGATCGCTCTCGCGGAAGCTGAACGTGAACTCGGTATTTCTATTACTAAAAAGCAAATTCTGGAATTAAAAAAATATGTCAATGATATAGATTTTAATGAGGTGAGTAAAATCGAACGCGAAGTTCGACATGATGTTATGGCTCATATCCTTGCTTACGGTAAAAAAGCAAAATCCGCCGCGCCAATTATTCACCTCGGCGCAACAAGCTGCTTTGTTACCGATAATGCTGATTTGCTCATTTATAGAGACGCTTTAAGATTGGTTAGCGACCGGCTAATTGACGCAATAAGAACTCTATCAAAATTTGTCCGTAAAGAAGCCGCGCGGCCGGCTCTTGGTTATACCCATCTTCAACCTGCACAACTTACAACAGTAGGCAAACGCGCCGCTCTCTGGCTGCAGGATTTGCAGCTTGATTACGAGCATCTTACTTTTGTGCTTAATCACTTAAAATTCAGAAGCATCAAAGGCGCAACGGGCTCACAAGCAAGTTTTACGGAACTTTTTAAAGGTGACCACAAGAAAGTTAAACAACTCGAACAAAAAATCACAAAAATGTTCGGCTTTAAATCTTTTTACGCAGTCGGCGGACAAACTTATCCAAGAAAAGTCGATGCAGAAATCCTTGCCGCTTTAACGGGTATCGCTCTTTCAGTAAGTAAAATGACTAATGATATACGCTACCTGCAAAGTGTTCGAGAACTTGAAGAACCTTTCGCAAAAAAACAAATCGGTTCTTCGGCTATGGCTTATAAAAGAAATCCAATGCGTTGCGAAAGAGCTGACTCTCTCGCACGGCTGGTGCTTTCGCTTGCCACTTCGCCGCAAATGACTGCTGCAGCTCAATTTCTTGAGCGTACATTAGATGACTCAGCAAACCGCCGTATTGCAATTCCTGAAGCTTTTCTCGCAACAGACGCGATTCTTTTAATTATTGAAAATATTGCAGACGGGCTTACTGTTTATCCTGAAATTATTGCTCAACGCGTAAACGAAAACCTTCCCTTTATTGCTACCGAAGCAATATTAATGCTTGCTGTCTCAAGAGGTAAAAGCAGACAGGATGTTCACGAAAGAATCCGAACTCACGCAATGACCGCAACACAAAAAATACGCAAAGGGCAGAAAAATAACCTTGTCGATCTTATGGCTGAAGATCCTGAAATCGGTCTTTCACTTGAAGAAATTCAAAACGAACTCGATCCAACTCGATGCGTTGGACGCGCGCCGGAACAAACAAAAGAATATTTAAGTAATGAAGTTGTGCCGCTTCTCCGCCGTTATCGTCGTTACTTTCCTGCCGACAAAGTTATAGTAAAGTATTAAAGTGTTGCAAGGTTGTCCCGATAAAATCGGAACTTAAGGTTTAAAGGTTACGCGTAACGCGTCTAAGGTTACAAGAATAAAGTCTAAATCTTTCAACCTTAAAACCTTAAGCGAGTGAAATGAGCAACCTTTCAACCTTAAAACCTTAAATTTTAGAATTTTAATGAATCCACTCCATTACTTTGAAATAAATAATATCGGTGGTTGCGCAATGCCGCGATCAGCCAATGATATTCAATGGTTGAAAGATAAAGGAATTTCCGCAATTCTTACCTTAGTCGAAAGATCTTTACCCACGGATTGGTTAAACGATTTTATTTCACTTCATATCCCTGTTCAGGACTTCTGCCCTCCGACGATTGAGCAATTAAATCTTTGTGTTGATTTTCTGAAAGACTGTATTAAAGCAAATAAAAAACCTGTTGTTCATTGCATGATGGGTTATGGTAGAACAGGAACCATTCTTGCCGCTTATCTCATTTCGGAAGGAATGACCGCAAATGACGCTATTGCAAAAGTCCGCCAAAAGCGTTCCGGTGCGATAGAAACTTTCGAACAAGAAGATATTTTATTCGCGTTTGAAGCAATGCTTTCGTCAGACATTTAAAAAAATGATGAAAACACATTCCAAATATTTATTTGACAGTAAATTCACAATTGCCGCTTTCTTCCTTATCGTTTGCGTGACCGTTATCGCTTTCCTGCCAAGTTTCAACAGTTCGTTCCATCTTGACGATTATGAACAGATAGTTAATGCAAACTTAAAAAATATTTCTACTGTACAAATTATTAAAGCTTATCCTGCGACGCGGTGGCTTGTTTTTTTTAGTTTTAAAGCTAACGCCTCAATAAACGGATATAATGTTTTCGGCTATCATCTGGTAAATTTTTTTCTTCACCTTATTTCGGTATTTCTAATTTTTAAAATCACAGATTTTTTGTTTTTCTTTATTAGACGAAATAAACCGGTGGCTATATCTTCTTTTTCACCAAAACTTGCCGCATTATTTGCCGCAGCTGTTTTTGCGGCTCATCCTCTTCAGTCCCAGCCTGTTATTTATATTACTCAACGGTTAATGTTAAGTGCCACGCTTTGCTATTTGTTGGCTCTATACAGCCTTGCACGCGGATATCTGCCCGGTAAGTCAAAAGTTATAGGTTGGACAGGTGCTGTGATTGCTTTCATTTTCGGCGCGTTATGTAAAGAAATAATAGTTACTTTGCCTGTAATCTTAATTTTAATGACATGGATTTTTCTTCAGCCGCCTGACTTTAAATTATGGACAAAAAAGAATTGGATTATCACTGCTCTTGTTTCTGCTTTAATTATTATTATTCCGATTATTATCTTTATGAATATTATAAAATGGGATTTTAATCAGCTTAAACAAGCGTGGAACTCTATCGGAGGAGCATTGCATATTAATACTCCGGGCCTTAACCGTTATACTTATGCTTTAACACAAACCAAAGTTTTATTAAAATATATCGGTCTTTTTTTATGGCCGGCAGGATTTCAAATTGATCCTGATGTAAAACTTTGCGCGACATGGTCTTCACCTGCTTTTCTTGCATCTTCCGTCACAATTATATTTTTATTTATAACATCCTGGTTATTAAGGAAAATTGCTCCTCTAATATTGTGGGGCCTATTGTTCTATTTTATCGTTATGCTTCCACAATCAAGTATTATTCCAACACCGGATCTTATGTTTGAGCATAGAGCTTATCTTGGTGTTGCGGGACTTATATGGGCATCTCTGGGAATTATATGTTTAATAACAAAATATGTGAATTTTAAAAGCACTAAATTCTTCGTAAGAAGTATTGCGGTAATTATTATTTTGTTTCTCGCTTTCTTAACTTATAACCGCGCAAATGTCTGGAAAACTGAACTGTCGTTATGGGCGGATGCTTACAGCAAATCACCTGAAAAATCTCGCGTTGTAAATAATTATGTTAATGCTTTATTGAATAATAATGATGAATCAAACGCGGTAATTATTCTCGAACAAAAATTGAATAATTCAGATTTTGTTCCGCCATTTATAGTTACAACTTTAGCTAATATTTACGCTCAAAACGGTAAGCTCAAAGAAGCGAAAGATCTTTATTATAAATCTTTAAAAGCCGATTACACAAATCCGGAGACAAGATATAATCTTGCATTGATGTTTTACTTATTAGGTGATATTAAAAATGCTCGCCATCACGCGGTGAGATTAAAAAGACTTCATAAGGATTATAGTGATGCTTATTACCTGCTTGGTATAATTTATTCTGCAAAAGAAGAAACCTTTTCTTATGCAACAAACAATCTTTCAATTTATCTTCAAAAAGACCCTAACGGGGAAAATATGGAATCGGCACGTACATTGCTTAAAATGTTAAGTTCTTCGAATGATAATAAGACCAAAGCAGCCAAACCTATCAAAAAGTAGTTTCTTGCAAGACAAATATTTTTTTGCAAAATTTAACACTTTTAAATAGGAAACTATTTAAAAGTCGGTATAACAATTCCTCTCAAAATTACCCTCTGACAAAGTATGAAAACAATTAATGTCGGTATCGCACTGAGTACAAGCGATGCCATTATCATAAAATTACCGTATTCCTGCTGGAACTGATAAAGAAAAACCATTAATGTCCACATACTTTTATCCTGACATACAAGGAACGCAAACATAAACGCACCGTAAGCACCGGTGAACGCGCCAAGAGCCATAACCGCAAGAATAGGTTTGCAAAGCGGCAAAGTGATAGAATAAAACATTTTCCATTCCGACGCACCATCGATGAGCGCGGCTTCGTAAAGTTCCGGAGGCAGGCTGTCAAAAAATCCTTTTAAAAGAAAAATACCAAATCCGTTAGCAAGACCGGGAAGTACAAGCGCACCGAAAGTATTAAGCAGTCCAAGATCACGTATCATAAGAAAATTCGGTATCATAGCTACTTCCGCCGGAAAAGCCATTGTAGCAAGGAAAAAAATCAGAATTTTATTCGCGTAAGAGAGACGAAATCTCGAAAGAGCATAAGCCGCCATAGGATTAATTGTAAGCGAACTCCCTATGCACAAAACAATAAAAATAAGAGTTACCCACAATGAACGGCCATGCAGAGCGATATAATCTATTACCGTTGAATAATTACCAAAAATATACGTATGCATAATTTGTTTATGCTTTTTGATAAAATCATTAAACAATAACTCCGGTATAGGAAACAATTTGATCTCTTCAAATGATTTGTACGGACGACCCATTACATAAGTTGCTCCATAAGCTTCATTCAGTTTATCAATATCATTTGAATAACGTTTTCTGAGAAAATTTTTATATTCTTCTATTGGTGACCATATTTTCACTTCACCAAATTTACGCTCATAAACCGGAAGCCCGTTAGTTCCGATTTTCATTTGATTAATATATCTTGTCCACAAGGCATAATGCTGAGTATTAGTTGGAAATCTTTTTACCGGGGGATAAAGTTTATAATATTCATCAAGAGAATATTGTCTTGATTTTTTTGGAATTTCATCATAAATCCCTTTAAGAAATTTATTCCATGTACTTGTTTTGGTGTTCAATTCATAATACATTGAATTGCATTTTTCAAAAACAAATTTCTCTATGTCATCACGTGGCGTTACACCAAAATTTATTGAATCATCAAGATAAATATGTACTAAACTGTTGAGATTCGTTCCATAAATATCATTAAACCTGTCAATTGATATATAGAGAAATCGCGTGAATTTCCACCACTCCATTTCCATTGGATATGGATAAGCTAAAGCAGGGTCTATCGTCGATTTCCATTCCGTCCAGTTACGCCACTGAGGCGTGTCGGGAACCGACCATAAACGCCACCAGTACGAATCTCTAAGATGCCAGATATCGCTAAAATCATCGTAATAAGTACCTTGCGCGCGATTGAGTTTTTCAATATTATTTGAATATTTTTTTTTGAGAAAATTCTGGTATTTTGTGCTGTTTACAAACGGAGTGTAAAAAAGTCGCATTGTCTGCCAGTTAAAATACGGCCTCCAGTAATAACACGGAATTGTTCGCATATAAATCCGCCAGTCAGACGTAATTTTTGCAAGCTGGTTTGTATTACGTTTAAATAAAGGTTCAAGCTCATTTAATTTAATATCTTCAGCGCCAAACCATTCTCCATGATTGAAAAGAAAGGGTAATTCCTCCTGATGCTCAGCTTCGACCATATACTTTCTGAACTGCTCACGCTGATCATATAAATATTTTGGAACAAGACGGAAATCCTTCCAGTCGGCATTGCTGGTTATGGAATTCGCAAGCATAAGAGTAAACGGATAAACCATCGTTATTCCGCCGCCTACGAGCAATCCGTAAAACAGAGCGAGTAAGAGTCGCACTTTCCAGGATTTTCTTCCTACTTTAGCAATTAAAGGCAT
>JAOZNZ010000017.1 GCA_029933535.1 bacterium
GGCCGACCCAATAAATTTTCAGAAACATTCTTTTTATAATCGGTATCGCTTATGTAACGAGTCATTTCTGTTTTAAGCCAACCCGGCAAGATTGCATTTACGAAAAAATTTTTATTTGCGTATTTTTTTGCTGCGTCAGAGGCAAAACCAATTAACGCGCCTTTTGATGCTGAATAAGCCGTGAGACCATATTTTCCTTTTATGCCGGTATGCGAACCAATAATTATCACGTGGCAATTTTCCGCGAGAGAGTGTTCAGACAGTTTATCAAGAATTTCCACAGTTGCTTTATAATTTATCTGCAAAATTTTATCCCATTCATCTTCAGAAGTTTTTATCAGCAGATTTTCTGTAACAGCGCCTGCATTTAAAACAAGAACATTAATCTTTTGTTTTTGTGAATTAACTTTATCAACAAAAATTTTAATGTCAGAACTTTTTGAAAAATCAGATTGAACTATATACGAGTCCGCTTTTTTCTCTGATATTTGTTTGGAAATCTCGAGAACAACGTTTTCATTTTTTGAATAATGAAGACCAATCAATGCATCTTGTTGAGCGAAAACAAGAGCTATTTCTTTACCAAGTCCACCGCTTGATCCGGTAATTAAAATGTGTTTTGAAAAGTTGTTCACTTCGTTCACTTAAGGTTGGTTGCTTCGCTCACTTAAGGTTGCTCACTCCGTTCACTTAAGGTTGTTCACTTCGTTCACTTAAGGTTGCTCACTTCGTTCACTTAAGGTTGCTCACTCCGTTCACTTAAGGTTGTTCACTTCGTTCACATAAGGTTGCTCACTTCGTTCACTTAAGGTTGCTCACTTCGTTCACTTAAGGCTGTGCTTTGCTTGGTTTGTAACCTTGTAACCTTAAGTTCATCTTTGATGAACAACCTTTTAACTTTAAAGTCGCATAGCGACTAACCTTATAACTTTTAACTGTCTTTTATCCTCAGTCCGAGATCCTTAATCATTTGAATATCCTGTTCCGCGCCTCTGCCTTTCGTTGTGAGATAATCCCCGACCATAAGCGATGTGGCACCGGCAGTAAAAACCCACGACTGCATATCGCGCAAATTCACTTCTCTTCCACCGGCAATTTTTATTTCCGCGGTAGGCAGAATGAATCTGAACATAGCGATTATTCTTAGAATATCACGTGGAGGAATTGCTTCGGCATTTTCCAGAGGTGTTCCCGCCACGGGATTAAGAAAATTTAATGGCACAGATTTTATTTCCAATTGCTGCAATTGCAATGCGAGATCAATTCTGTCTTCCCAGGTTTCTCCAAGGCCGAAAAGTCCGCCTGAGCAGACGTTAAACCCGTGTTTTTTAGCGCGTTTAATATTTTCAATTCGTTCTTGATAGGAATGAGTAGTACAAATTTCCGGAAAGAAATTTTCTGAAGTTTCAAGATTGTGATGAATTCTTTTTACACCGAGTTTTTTTAAAGTTTCTAAAAACTCGTCATCAATTCCGCCAATGCTCACACAAAGACCCGCCGCCGCATCGCAGCCCATATTGTTCAAAGCTTCAAGCAATTTTTCTTTTTCTATTTCTTTACCACCCGCTTCATTTCTTCCGCTTGTAACTATACCGAAATGGGAGATTGGATATTTATTAGCCGAGTTAAAAGCGGAAACAATTTTTTCCGGTGGCAGCATATCAAAAGAATCTATATCTGCTGAATTATGAATTGATTGAGCGCAAAATTTACAATTTTCCGAGCACTGTCCTGATCGTGCGTTTACAATTGAGCATATAGCAATATCATTATTATGATACCGTTGTCTAATGCGGTTAGCTTCGCACATCAGTTGATTAAAATCCGTGTCAATAATTGACAATGCCTGTTCGCGATTTATTGAAATATTATTAAGCGCGAGTGTAGAAGCAAGCTTAAATGTTTTCATTCTGTAAGTGTGCCTTTGGTGCTTGGAATATCAGAACGCCGGGGATCGATAGATGAAGCCGCATCAAGAGCGCGGGCAGCAGCTTTAAAAATCGCTTCGCAAACGTGATGGGCGTCCTTGCCTGATTTAACATTAATATGAATATTCGCAAGAGCACGCGTACCAAATCCACGCCAGAATTCTTCAACAAGAGAAGTATCAAAAGTTTTAATTTTTTCCTGTTGCCATTCGGTGTTAAAAACTACAAAAGGCCGGCCGGATAAATCTATTGCAACTTCAGCAAGTGCTTCATCCATAGGCAGCAAAAAGGAGCCGTACCTTCGGATACCTATTTTGTCGCCAAGCGCGTTATTAATTGCTTCTCCGAGACACATGCCAATGTCTTCAACGGTATGATGGTCATCAACATCTGTATCTCCGTTTGCAGTTATTTCAAGGTCAAACAATCCGTGTTTTGCGAACAGTTCAAGCATATGATCGAGAAAAGGAATACCGGTAGTGATATCATAAGAGCCTTTACCATCGATATTAATTTCCAAAAATATTTTAGTTTCTTTTGTGTGTCTTTCTACTATAGATGTTCTGTTCATAATTTTAATTTTGATTAGTTGATTCTAAAGTTTCGGATATTATTTCCACGTCATTGGTAGTAATGACATTTGTAACAATAGTTTCAGAAACTGAATTTGACGGTGAAATTTCCGTTTCCTGTTCAATAGTATCCGCCACAATAACATTTGTAACAGAGAGAGTCTGAGTTGTATTTGTCAATGAATTTATTTTTGCGTTTTCATCATCAATTTTTTTCTTCAAACCATCGAGAACGTCAAGAAGAAGTTCATCGGTGTCAGGAATATAAATATTATCTACAGGAGGTTTTGATTGATTAAGTTCATCAAGGTTAACTACTGAAGATTTATCAAAAGCTAATCGCTTAAGTGAAATAGTAACAGGGTTGAACCACGAAAATTCAACGCGTTCGCCTTCTGAACTCAAGATATCATATTGACTGGAAATAAAATATTTTCCTGGTTTAACGGATTTACCTTTAAAAACATAGTCGCCATTTTCATCTGTGGTAACCTGATCTAAAATCATCTCGATCAGAAGGTCATCAGACTTACTTAAAATAGCACGATATTTTTGCTGAAGATCTTTTTTTAAGTCAGTTACAGCTCCCAAAATATCGTTTGTAGAAATATTCAAGTCCAATAAAATAGCGCTCCTGTCAATTTGTTTCGGTTTCTCAGCCGGATCTTCTTCATGCGTATCGCCTAGCGCAGCCTTAATTTCCTGAAAGGTTATATTAGTGATAATTACAGTTTCTACAACTTGCACAGGTTCACCACCAAGTCCGCCATTTACCCATGTAGTAATATAATTTGTTGAGATTTCATCAAAAATAATACGTTTATTTTCTATTAAATTATCAGCTTTGCTTTCCCAAAAAAGCGATCCCTTTTCATAAAACACCGCTCCAATAGGACAACCGGCAGCCTGATCGCGGCAATAATTAGAATTTTGGTAATATTTTGAAACTAAAGTAGTTACCAACTCGCGTTCTTCATCGTCAAGTTCAGCTAAATTAATTTTCCATGTTTCGCCGGTTTTCCCAACTGTAGAAGCCAGCATATTACTTATTGCATTTTTTGTTGTATTGGAATCGGATTTTTCTAAAGAGTTTGAAGAACTTTGTTTTTTTTGTTCTAATATTAATTCTATAGTTTTTTCTTTTCTGAAATCTCTGTAGTTTTCATACTCACTAACAAGTATTTTTAGTTGATCTTCAACAGAACCAAGAATTAATTTAACATCGACATTTCTTGCCGGATTAACATAAACACCGGTGTCAACCTGCACCCGGCCTTTAATTGTATAATTTGACTTTGACCATAGAAAAAGTGGTATGCATATGGCTATCACAGCAATTGCGCCGGATATTTTTCCGATAAGTGATGGAGAAATTTTCATTGTATTTCCTTTTTTATTTTATGATTTTAAGCAAAACTTCCATTTGTTCGTCGGTACCGATAGATATTCTAAGTTTATCATTCAAACGCGGCGTATTAAAATACCTGATAAAAATTCCTGCCGCTTCAAGTTTTTGCATTATCGATTCCGGTGAATCATTAACAGGTTCCACAAGAATAAAATTCGCGGCGGAAGGGGTTATTTTCCATCCCAAATCCGATAAAGATTTAGAAAACCATTCCCGCGTTTCTATTATTTTATCAAGATTCCGATTGAAATGCTCACGGTCAAGCATTGCTTCTGCGGCAATTAACTGACTGATCGAGTTCACATTATATGAATCCTTAACTTTCATCATCGCGGAAATAAAGTTCGAATTACTTACACCAAAGCCAACGCGAATTCCTGCAAGGGAGTATGATTTTGATACAGTCCGCAATATTATCAGATTTTCATATTTCTTTAATAACGGAATTGATGATACACCGGCAAAATCTGCATAGGCTTCATCAATAACTACAATATTATTGTTCCTGCTGCACAAGCGTTCGACCGATTCAAGCGGGAAAAGGGAACCGGTTTGAGCATTTGGATTTGGCAGAAAAACGATTTTACTTTTAGTTTTTAAAAATGATTCCGGGATTGTATAATCATTATTAAGCGGATGAATTTCAGTTTTCACTCCCTGAATTGCTGCAAGAGTTTCATATAAAGTGTATGTTGGATCAACTACAGCAATTGAATCCTCAGGAGTTAAAAACGTTCTTATTATCATTGTCAGAACATCATCACTGCCATTACCTATTATTGTCTGATCTGTAGCAACATCAAAAATATCCGCAGCAATTTTTCGCAATTTACCCGCTATAGCATCAGGATAAAGACGAAGCGCGTCTGAATCAACTTCCTGTAACGCCGAAAACGCACGCGGAGAAGGCGGATAAGGATTTTCATTCGCGTTAAGTTTTAGAACCTTACCGGTAACTTGTTTTCCGGGAATATAAGGTTTTAGATTATTTATTTGCGGGCGAACCCATTTCATAATAAAAAATGTCTAAGCTTGCCCCGCCATTGGCGGGGGTCTAAAGTCTAAGGTCAAAGGTCAAAGGTCAAAGGTCTAAGGTCTAAGGTCAAAGGTCTAAGGTCAAAAGGTTCTAACGAAGTAACATGTACTCATGGGCATCAAAAAATAAATAAAAAAAATATTCAACACGCAACGTGTTGCTCTTAACTTTGGCATTAAACATTTCTTGTTGGTTATTGAGTATTTATGTTTTTTTGCCACTCAACCAACCATCAACTATAATATTATACTCAAAACTGGAAAAATAGCAATTATCTAAATTTTCCGGCATACTTGACAATCCATATATGAAAAGTTATAATTAATCCGTTCTGATCGGAAAATTAATTGGGGTTATTTTAACATTTTAACAATAAATAAATGAAAAAATGAAAAAAAAACATTTCGTAAACACAATTGTAGCAGCTTTTCTTCTGATCACTTTTACCGCTTGTGAAACACAATCAATAAAAAAAGCGTCTTCACATCAAAGCGAAAATGATGTAAATGTGACGATCTTAAACTTTGAAAATGTGGGTATCGGTGAAATACCGGCAGGCTGGAAAATTGAAAACACAAAACTAAAAGGTTCTCTGCCAACGTGGCAGGTTATTAAAGATAAATCTGCGCTTTCAGGAAAAAAAGTTCTGGCGCTTATGGACACTAAACAATCTTCAGGAGATTCTTTCAATCTTTGCTGGACTAAAAATATTCTTTTAACCGATGGGGAAATCGAAGTTGAACTCAAATCTGTTAAAGGTGAAGAAGACCAGGGAGGAGGTGTGATCTGGCGCGCATTAGACAAAAACAATTATTACATTGCGCGGTTTAATCCTCTGGAAAATAACTTCCGGTTTTACTACGTTAAAAACGGAAAACGTAAAAAAATGAAAAACGCGGACGTTAAACTACCGGCCGGAAAGTGGGATAAACTGAAAATTGTTCAGCGCGGCAATAAATTTGAAGGTTTTCTTAACGGTAAAAAACTCATTGAGGGTACAGACGATACTTTCACAAAACAGGGCGGTGTTGGCTTATGGACAAAAGCTGATGCGGTAACATCATTCAACAATTTTACAGTAACTCCTTCAAAGTAAAAAAAATGAAAAATTTTATTTACATTATAATTGCAATATGTATTATCATTGCCGGAATTTTCTTTTGGAGTAAAACTAATGAAGGCGGTAAATCTTCCGTTGTTGTCGTTTATGTTTCTGAAGATCAGGTTTTCTCGGAACCTGTTTTAAAAGCATTTGAAAAAGCAACCGGAATAAAAGTTAAGGCGGTTTATGATACGGAAGAATCTAAAAGCACCGGCGCGATGAATCGCCTTATTGCCGAGAAAAACAACCCGCAGGCAGATGTTTATTGGGCAAATGAACCAATTCGCGCTGAAGTTCTTAAACAACGCGGTATTTCCGCACCTTATTTTTCTCCGGTCGCGGAGGGAATACCAAAAAACTTTAAAGACCCAAAAGGTTACTGGACGGGTTTTTCCGCTCGCGCGCGAGTTTTTGTTGTAAACAAAAATGTTGAGAAAAAACCAACGTCTGTAATTGCTTATACCGAGCCGCAGTGGAAAGGAAAAGCAGTTATTGCTAATCCTCTTTTTGGAACAACAACAACTCAGATGGCTGCTCTTTTCTCAATCTGGGGAGACAAGCGCGCGGAAGATTTTATGAATGAAATTAAAAATAATAAAACAAAAATATCCTCCAGTAATGGAGAAAGCGCAGATTTGGTCGCTTCAGGTGAATTCGATTTCAGTTTAGTTGACAGCGATGACGCAATTAATCGCAGCAGGCAGGGGAAACCTGTTGAAATGGTTTATCCTGACCAGGGGATAAATGAAATCGGTTGCCTGATTGTGCCAAACGCCACTGTATTTATTAATGGAGCGCCGCATTCGGCAAATGCAAAAAAACTTATTGATTATCTCCTTTCAAAAGAAACAGAGAAAAAACTCGCTTTCGCCGATTGCGCGCAAATACCTTTGCATTCAGGTGTGGATACACCGCCGGAACTTAAGCGCATCAATCAACTGAAAACGATGAAGATTAATTATGGCGAAGTCGCACGGAAATTGCAGGAAATACAACCTATCCTGAAAAATTGGGTTGGCTATTAATGAACAAAAAAGTTTTTTTTATTTTTGTTGTAATTTGTTTTGTTGTAATCGGAATTTTACCTATTTTATTTATGCTTGCTAAAAGCGTAAATGTTGACGGCCGTTTCAGTCTTTATTTTTATAAAAATTTTATGAATTCCAGCCGCGAATGGACTCTTATTAGAAATAGTTTTACCTTATCTTTCCTTACGACATTATTCACAACAATAATTGGTTTACCACTTGGAATTCTTTTTGCGAAAACCGACCTGCCGTTTAAAAAACTTTTTACAGTTCTCTTTACAATCCCTTTATTGATTCCTCCATACATTACAGCAATTTCATGGTTCGATTTGCTTGGTCGCGAAGGCTTGCTCTCAAAAATTTTAAATCCAGCAACGGCGGAAATTACATCTAAATGGCTGTTTGGCTTGCCGGGATGTGTTTTGATTTTATTCTCGACATTTTTACCCGTTATTATTCTGTTGACAATTACATTCCTGAAAACTATTAACCCACGGCTTGAAGAAGCCGGGAAACTTGTTTCAGGCTGGCCGGGTGTATTAAAAGGAATTACTATTCCACTGATTATGCCGGGACTTTTGCTGGCTTCAATTCTGGTTTTTTTGCTTACTTTGGGAGAATTCGGCGTTCCGACTTTTTTAAGATATGATGTTTTTCCTGTGGAAAGTTTTACACAGTTCTCTGCTTTTTATAATTTCGGTGCCGCAACGGCCGCAGCGGCTCCGCTTGTTATTATCACTTTTATTGTTCTTGTGATAGAGAGAATATTCCTTCGTGAAAAAACTTATCAACTTCATCCCGCTGTCGGAGGAGATAAGTCATCAAAAATTAATCTTGGAGCCTACCGGAAATGGTTTTTAATAATTGTAATTTTGTTATGTTTTTGTATTATAATCCTGCCCTTCTTTGTTCTGCTTTTTCATTCGCTCTCCGTTGATGTATATAAAGAAGCTCTCTCAAGAGCAGGGGACAGCCTTTTTAGAAGTGTCGCTTATGCTGCTGTCGGTGCATCGGCGCTGTCAGTTCTCGGGTTTTTTCTCGGCTATTTAATCCACTCAAAAACTTTTCGTTTTTGGCGTGCCGTAGATTCTTTGACAATTTTTCTGTTTGCCTTATCAGGTACAATAATTGGAATAGGACTTATTAATTTATGGAATCGTTCGGCGACTAATTTTATTTACGCGACACCGTTGATTATTATTTTTGGCTATCTTGCTCAATATACAGCGCTGACAAGTCGGATAACAGTTTCAACGCTCGCACAAATTCCATCGTCAATGGAAGAAGCGGCACAGGTTTCCGGCGCGAAATGGATGCGGAGAATCACTCTTATCACTGCGCCGATGGCCAAGCGGGGACTTATCGCCGGATGGCTTGTAGGCTATATTTTCTGCTTGCGGGATATGGGTGTTACAATGCTGGTTTATCCTCCGGGTCATGACACGCTTCCGGTACGTATTTTCACACTTATGGCTAATGGATCGACTGAACTTATTGCCGCACTATGTGTAATTATGATTATTGCCACGTTGCTGCCTTTAGGCATTGGAGGAATTTTATTCAAATTAAGAGGATTTCTAAAATGAGCATTATTGAATTTAAAAATGTGTCAAAATATTATAATGATACTCCGGTTATTCAAAACTTTTCTATGAAAATGGATTCCGGTGAACGAGTTGCTATTCTCGGACCGTCAGGTTGCGGGAAAACAACCGTTCTGCGTCTGCTTGCAGGTTTTACTTCTCCGGATTCAGGGGAAATAATTATCAATAATCAAATTGTCGCCGCGGAAGGTAAAATAATTAAAGAACCTGAAGAGCGGAATCTCGGGATGGTATTTCAGGATCTGGCTCTTTGGCCTCATCTTTCGGTTAAAGGAAATCTGGAATTCGGATTGAGAGCAAAAAGGGTTCAAAAAATCAAAAGAGAAAAATATATTCCCGAAATGTTAAAACTTATGCAGATGGAGAAATCTATTCACGCAAAACCGGCCGAATTATCCGGCGGACAGCAGCAGCGTGTAGCACTTGCCCGGGCGTTGATTTTGCATCCTGAAATCCTGATTATGGATGAGCCTCTTTCAAGTCTTGACCAGGATTTAAATGTGCAGCTCAGGAAAGAAATTCTAAAACTTCATAACAAAATCGGCTTCGCACTTTTGTATGTTACGCATGACCGGGAAGAAGCGTTTGATATCGGTTCACGCATAATTGTTATGAAAGACGGGAAAGTAGAGCGAATAGGTTCATCGGAAGAAATTAAAAAACATTTCGATTAGTGAAAATATCGAGCTGGGAACCCGGCATACGCCTCGAAGCTCTCCGGGCACACGGGCGCTTCGCGAACCCATTCAACCTTCAAACCTTAAGCGCGAAAGCGCAACCTTAAAGCCGCAGCGCGGCTAACCTTAAGGGAGCAAAGCGACCAACCTTCAAATCCTCATATATTCCGTTGGATCGGGAATATTTGCCTGCTCAAATCCCTGCCGCCTCAATACGCACGTATCACATCTTCCGCATGCTTTGCCCTGCTCGTCAGGGTCATAGCAGCTTAAAGTTAAGGAGTAATCAACACCGAGTTTTGTTCCAAGTTTGATTATATCTCCTTTTGATAAATTTATTAAAGGAGTGTGAATTGTAAATTTGTCGCCTTCAATTCCTGCACGCGTGGCAAGATTTGCAGTTTTTTCGAATGCAGCGATGAATTCCGGTCGGCAATCCGGATAACCGCTATAATCAACTGCGTTTACACCGATAAAAATATCGTGTGCGCCGATTGCTTCTGCGAGACCAAGCGCGAGACTAAGCATGATAGTATTTCTTGCCGGAACATAAGTAATTGGAATACTGTCGTCCATTTCTCTTTCTTTTGGAACGGGAATGTCATCGGTAAGGGCGGAACCGCCAATTTGGCGCATATCGATACTTATAACTTTATGACTGAAAGCGTCCATTTTTTCAGCGATGATTTTAGCGTGTGATATTTCAATCTTATTCCTTTGGCCGTAATCAATTGTTAAAGCGCAGCAATCGAAATTTTTACTTTTTGCGAACGCGAGCGCGGTAGCAGAATCAAGTCCGCCGCTTAAAAGAACAACAGCTTTATTTTTCATAATGGAATTATTGAATAGGGTCGTTTTATAATCATGATTATTATCTTGTGTATCGTAAAATTGTTGTTTTGATTTTTTTATTCAATCGTTCTGCCCTTAAACCGTACTGCAACAAATCATGAACGTGAGTACAGCGTTATTTCATTGCTGCCATCAATTGTTTTTAATCAAAGCAGGATTGAGCAGTTTCCATCCATTACCTGCTTTTTCACCAGATTGTAAATATATTTCAAGCACCGGAACCGGTAAACCATCCGACTCACTTGCATTCTGTGCCGTTTCAGCGGGCGGCACGACAAAGAAGATGATTTCCGTGGGCAGATCCTTCCAAACTTTGTAGATAAGCTGGTCACTTTTTGGTGTATACTTGATGGTCACGTCTTTTTTCACAGCATATACCCATTTTTTAATTTCACCAGTCTTCTTTTTGAGCGGTTCAAGCTCGTGCGGACCGTCAACTGTTTCGTAATTTGAAGCGTCTTTCAGGCCGATCAGGCAACCGTCTTCAAGGTAATTCGCAAGAGGAGTTTCCATTCCCATACCTTTGACTTTGAGTTTGGCCTTACCGTTTTTGCTTTTATACTTCCATTTTCCTTCAGTTTCCGGTTCGCCCTGAGAAACAAAAGCAAATCCGGAATCACTTTCGCTTAAATTGCTGCTGCCTGCAGCGGCATTTGCTTCAATCCAGTAAAAATATTTTTTGCATGGTATAACTGTTGAATCGGAATAAATGTTATTAGTTACCGATTGTCCGAGCAATGTAGCATTTGAAGCAATATTTAATTCACTCCGATAAATAATATATGTAAGTGCATAAGGAACATTTGACCATGTAACGAGTACCTTATTATCGTATATTCCATCAGTTGCAGAAACGCCTGTAGGTATTGATAATCGTTTGTATCCACTATCACTGTCACTGAAATCGCTCCAACCATTATCGCATCCGTTCTTTACCCAATAGTAATATGTCTGACCAGGATCAGCCGTTGTGTCATCAAAACTTGCGCCTGCAATCTCCCCGGAAATATTCTCCACTCCATTAGTAGTATCTGTTGTGTTGCGACACACCATATATTTAGTCGCATTTGTGTTTATATCCCATGTGATTTCCACTTTATTTGTATAGTCTCCATTACTTGCGGAAACACTTGTAGGTATTGATAATCGTTTGTATCCGGTGTCGCTGTCGCTTAAACCACTCCAACAGCTATCACTGCCGGCTTTTACCCAGTAGTAGTATGTCGCATAAGGGATAGCAGTCGTGTCATCAAAACTTGTGTCTGTAATCTCACCCGAAATATCCTCCGCGCCATTCGTCGTATTTGCCGTGTTGCGATAAATCTTATATTTTGTTGCACCTGTGCTTGCGTTCCATGTGATTTCCACTTTGTCTGTGTAATCACCATCGCTTGCAGAAACTCCGGTAGCCGCTAACAATAGTTTGTATCCGCTGTCACTATCGCTGAAATCACTCCAGCTGTTATTACATTTGGACTTTGCCCAATAGTAGTATGTTTGGCCGGGATTAGCAGTCGTGTCATCAAAACTCGTATCGGCAATCTCGCCGGAAATGTCTGAAGCACTACTGCTGTCGTCAATTGTGTTACGGTATACCATGTGTTTAAGTCCATCGGACGAAAGTTCATTTTCGAAATTCGATGCTATTTCATCACCTGAACGTACACCTCTCCACACGCGAATTTCGTCCATATATCCCTTGAAGCGATCAGTTGATCCTTCGTTACGCAGTCCTACCCGTGTGAATAATTCACCACAAGCTCGACCCTCAGTTGAACTATGTGACCATGTATCATATATTACTCCGTTGGTATACAAAGTGATTTGAGTTGCTTCAAGCACTACCGCTATGTGTGTCCACACTTCTGATGGAAGCGTGTAGCCGGTTGTCCAGCCATCAGTATCCCAGCCCCGTCGGTTTAAATATAATCCTCGAACATTGTTGATGCCGATGCCATGCCCGCCGGAGAACGGTTTGTCATTGTTCATTATTGTATAGTAGCCTTGCAATGTAACAGGTTGTGTTTCTGCAGGCTTTGCCCATAATTCAATTGTTACCGGTAAATTCGTAAGCACCGGGGCATTTAACCTTATGTCGGAATTGCCGTCAAAATAGCATGATCCATTCAGTTTGCCCGAACTTGAAAAAGTTGTTCCCATGTTAGTTGCAGTCCAGCCATTTATAGAGCTGTCTACAATTGTGTTGGAATCGTTAAATTTCCAATAACCGATAAGACCGTTTGTTATATAACAATAACTATTCCACGTAACTTCCACCTTGCTCGTATAAGTTCCGTCACTTGCGTTTATGTCTGTCGGTGCAGGCGTTTTTGCATACCCGCTATCACTGTCACTGAAATCACTACAACCATCATCGTTACCTGACTTAACCCGGTAGTAGTATGTTTCACAAGGTTTTGCAGTTGTGTCATCAAAAGTCGTGCCTGTAATCTCATCGGAAATATTCTCCGCACCATTAGTAGTATCCGTCGTATTGCGATAAACAACGTACTTCGTAGCGCCTGTGCAGTTGTTCCAAGTAATTATTACTTTATCCGTGTAACCGCCGTCACCGGCCTGGACGTTCTGAGGAGGGGCCGGCACGAAAGGTGGTTCATCAGAATACCATACATCACCGAGACGTTGGCCTGTATTTATATCTGCCCCGCCTGCAAGCCACATCCGTTCTTTGTGCACTAATAAAGCATGACCATAGCGAGTCACCCATGACGCATGTTCTGTGTCAAGTACCCATGTAGCCCCATTTGTAGAACACCAAACATCATTAGCTTCCCATGAACTATCCAATCCTCCACCTGTCATCCACATGACTCCATCGTAAGCTGTAACGCCGGAAAATTGCCGAGGGGTCCATTCTGCGCTACTCGTGGCTTCCGTCCAGTTTGTACCATCTGTTGACCACCACACATCATTATTCAGCCCGTCGCTGCCATAGCCGCCCATTATCCACATTTTATCATCATATACAACAGATGCATGGCCACGGCGAGCAGCCCATGGAGCACCTGTTGTCACACATGTCCAATTACTTCCATCTGTCGAGTTCCAGACATCGTTCTTGTTCACTGAATTGTCCAAACCGCCAAATATCCACATTTTTCCATTGTATACAACACCTGAATGTTGGCCCCGGGCCGCCCATGGTGCTTCCGCAGTTGATTGAGTCCAATTGGTGCCATCGTTTGAACACCATACATCGCCAAGCCTTTCATAGAGCATTGCTATACCGCCCACTATCCACATTTTCCCATTATAAACCAACCCGACGAAGTCTCGACGACCAGTCCACGGTGCGGTGTCAGTAGCGAGTGTCCAGTTTGTGCCATTGTCTGATAACCACACATCGTTAGGATGTGGAGAGCCGCCATCATCTCCGCTTATTATCCACATATGATCATTGTGGCTTAGGAATGCTGCGTCTTCGCGGCGTGTCCATTGTGCAGCCCCGGTGGCTTCGCGCCACTGGACAGTATTTCCCTGCTGAATCTCATCGTAGGCGTTTTCGTTCAACTTCGTTTTGCTAAGTTGTTCTTCAGCAAACAGTATGGAGGATGATATGAGTACGAGAGCCAACGCATTAATTGTTGTGAATAGTATTTTCATAATTGTAGTTTTTTTGTTCAAGTTAGTTTAAAGTTATATCAAAATATATAATGTAAATCAATACCAATTTTTACTTTTTGAGTAAGCGTATGCGCGTTGCAGTCCATAAAATCATAAAACTACAACTAATAACACTCCAGACTTCTTTCAAACCGCTGCCGTGACCGGATAATCCACCCTGCCTGTTATGATAACCTATCGGTACCTGAGCAATTTTCAATCCGCAAAGATGAGCACGAAGAGGTATTTCGACTTCGTAAACGAATTTTCTATCCTTAAAATCTATTTTTTTAATTGCATCAAGAGTCCATGCTTTTGATCCCGCGGTAACGTCTGTAATGCGAGTACCACAAAGAAGGCTTATCCAAAAATTAACGATATTATTACCAATCTCGCGAAAAAAGCTGAAAGAATAGTTTGAAGTATCGGATTCCTGCATGAATCTTGATCCGAGAACTAAATCGGCGTTGTCATTAAATATTTCAACAAAAAGTTTCGGAAGATCTTCAGGGTCAAACTGTAGGTCGGCATCAAACTGACACATTATATCATGGCTTGAAAGTTCAATACCGACTTGAATTGCGTGCCCTTTTCCTTTATCATTTTCGTTTTTATAAGGTTTAATTCGCGGATTTGTTTCCGCCATTTTTTTTGCAATTTCAAGTGTCCCATCCCTTCCGCCGTGAATAATTAATATTTCAGCGTTCGGCATAGCTTTGCTTACGCGACAAATACATTCCTCAATTATATCCTCTTCAAACAGGCAGGAAATAATAATACTGACAGATTGTTGAGAAGTTTCTTCTAAAGTCACAGAAAAATTTAATGGTTGTCCCGATAAATCGGGACTTAAGGTTACTCACTTTATTCGTTTAAGGTTGTTCGCTTTCACGAACTTAAGGTTGCTCATTTTATTCGCTTAAGGTCAAAGGTTGTAAGGTTACTCACTTTCGTGAACTTAAGGTTGCCCCGATAAATCGTGGCTTAAGGTTACGCGCGGTGCGCGTTTAAGGTTTTAAGATAATTCATTAATCCAGATATTCCGCCAGATATGTATTTTGCAGTATTTCTTCTATTTTGTGCTGTTTCGAGATCAACATATTTTAAGTCTTCAGCAGAATAATACATACTTCTAACTTCGCCAGCAGAAGCTTTGGAGATATCTAAGAATCGAGAAAATTCCTTATTACTCTTCCGTTCAAATCCTTCAGCAATGTTATTCATAATAGAAACTCCTGCATCTTGAATTTGCTTTTTAAATCCCCAATCACTACAATCCTTAAAATCCAAATAAATATCTTTAACAAGTTCCCTTGCTTCTTGCCAAATTCGTAAATCTTCAAATTTATCAACCTTATTCATAAAAGTACATATAAGGTTACGCGCGTTGCACGACTAAGGTTACTCACTTTGTTCGTCTAAGGTTGTTCACTTTCGTGAACTTAAGGTTACTCACTCTT